>NZ_LWFH01001322.1:0-28858 GCF_001635725.1 Oleiphilus sp. HI0066 | reverse complement strand
TTATCCCCGAAAGTACTCCGCTAAACCATCAGTTACTTCAATTTCAAAAAGCAAAACGCAGAATCGGCATTGTGGTTGATGAATATGGTGATGTTCAGGGACTTGCAACAATGGAAGATATCTTAGAAGAAATTGTTGGGGAGTTCACAACGGACTACTCTACAACCAGCAGCTCAGATATCACTGCGCAAGAGGACAGCAGCTTCCTTATTGATGGCTCCGCCACCATTAGGGCGATTAATAAAGCGCTTAAATGGTCATTACCTACTAATGGCCCTAAAACGATTAACGGGCTTATTACTGAGTCATTGGAGTTCATTCCTGAGCACCCAGTTTGCATAAAGATTGGTAACTACGAACTAGAAGTCAGACAAGTGAAAGACGACAAAATCAAAACTGTGCGCGCATTTAAAGGTAAAGCGTAACAAATTGCCCATTTTTCATACTAAAACACTTAGTTTCTTGCGAGTTTGTACTAATATGCGTAAATTACAGACTTCGGCGTCATTTTAACTTTTTGATACATTTCTCTATCGCTTGAGTGCACCAATGGCAAACAGCTTTAACGTCAACGACAATGCCAATTCTCGAGAAAGTGCTAACAGCTCAGCCGTCTCAGAAAAACTGTTCAATGCCTACTCTCAGCATGTATCTCCCCTACTAGATCAATCATTTGATGCGATTGATGACACCTTGTTTGATCTTGCAAATAATGCAAGAAACAACAATGAGCAAAATCGCTATTTCGAAGCCATGCGTGAATTACGCCTCAAACGTAAAGCCATATGCACGAACATTGATCAATCTCTTCAATCTTTATTTCAATTTCCTTTCGAGCAGATAAAACTTAATACACCAGCGCCGTCACAAGTTGAATCTCTATCAGTGGTAGACGACAAGCAATTTGAAGAGCAGCTAGCGGTTGAGACAATGGCTAGTAAGTCACGAGCTAACTTTCAGCATATTCACCTAACTCTGCATCAACGCATGGCCGAGGCTTATCAGCTTAATGGTGATGAACTTAGTCCAGAGTCACCTGAGTTATTAGCTCATATCATTGCTAGCAGCTGCAAAAATCTCGATATCGAGCTCGGTGAGCTTCTTTTGCTATACAAGCACTTAGACAAACACTTATTTTCCAAGCTTGAAGAGCCACTAAACGCATTGAATGACACTCTAATTTCTGAGGGAATTCAGCCGGATCTAAGCCTGACTAAACGCAAACAATCCGTCCGCTCCAAGCAAGAAACAACAAGAGCTCCTGTCGCACACGATCATCGAGACATTACGGCACAAGAAAACACTACTCAAACAGCCACACAAACGATTAAGACACAGCATTACGCTAGCTCTCAAGACATCATCCAAGCACTGAATATTGTAAACGCCGCGAAGGAAGCGACAAATGAAGCAAGGTTTTTTGACGCCAAGACAATCAGCCAGTACGTGACACAACAACTTCAGAAAAGCTCAAGAAAACAAGTGGCCGAAAAAGATCTTGATGTTATTAATCTAGTCGGCTTACTGTTTGAGTACATACTCAACGACAATAATTTAGCGCCAGAAATGCAGGCGCTTATTGGTCGCTTGCAAATACCTGTACTTAAAGCGGTCATTCATAATCCTGTATTTTTCAAAGAGCATGCTCATCCGGCTAGAACCTTCATTAACAACTTAGCCACAGCAGCGATTGGCTGGACCAACGACAATCAAAACAGCGCACGAACAAAACTATACGACGAGCTTCGCTCACTCGTAGATGACATTATCGAAGATAAAAGTGGTCACTATGACTGTTTTACAGCGTCAAATTTAAAGTTAGAGCTTTTTATCGCGCGCGAAAACAAACGCCAAAAATTGCTCGAGCAACGTACGAAACTAACAGAAGAAGGACGCATTAAAAGCCGGGTTGCCCAAGAATTTATCGACTCAACTCTAAAAGCACTCGTTGAATCACATAGGAACTTACCTACTAGCATTTCTGAACTTCTAACCGGACCATGGAGACGAGTATTGTTCATCGCATTTCTTCGCGATGCGCAAGAACACAATTGGGATACCTGCAGAAAGACAACTGAAGACTTACTTTGGTGTACTAGAAAACATGCAACACAAAATGACCGTCAAAAGTGGTTAGCTCTGGTACCACGTCTGTTAAAGCAAATAGACGCCGAATTAACTCGTATATCGTTTGACCCCTACTCAGCCAATAGAATGCTTGCAGACATCAAAAAAGATCTTACAAGTATTTTCAGGGAAACAGCACTTAGCAACCAAAATGATGCCAGCCTCAATAAACCAAATAATGCTAGCAGCACAGGCGCAATCACAAAGCAAAAAAGCCTACGCCCTCAACTTAACAAGAATGTTGAGTTGTTAGCTCAGCTGGAAATTGGAAGATGGGTCCAAATAAAAATTAACGGAAATTTGAAACGCTACAAACTGATTAGCAGAGTAGACGAAGCAAACGTATATGTATTTGCCGATAGATTTGGCCTTAATCCAATAGAGTTAAGTTCCCAGCAAGTCGTTGCCCAAATCAACAAGGGAATGATGGTCATTCTCGAGAAAGGCGCGCTCGTTGATAGAGCCTTAAACCACATTCTGAGCAATCTTCAGAGCTAGTAGGCTTAACGTTTAGTTATATGAAACACTATGCCTTAGCCATAGCATTGTCGGTCGCGGCCTGCTCACATATAATCTTGTATACCTTGTTGAATTTGTGGCCCGCCCCGACACCTAATGACACCCAATCTATTCCAGTAACATTAGTTCTGTCTCAAGAGTCTGCTGAAAGCCAAGCCAGTCAAAGTGCGTCTAGCCAAACGAGAAAAACTCAGGAACAATTCTTAACGACGAAAAGTTATAACGACTATAGCCACCTCACTACGAAAGAATCCGCTTCTAATGTGGAAGGGGCAAGCCAACAAGCTAACGCTATTAGTAAACAAGCAGCTAGCAATCAGAATGCTCCTGCACGCAGAATGAAGGCATCAGAACAGCAAATTATTGAACAGCAGAACGATCTAACGGACCCTAGCATCAGGGCTTTATCAACAAAAGACCTTCCTGTTATGACCGAATATGAACAGGCATTGCTGCAGCATTTACTGGACCGAGAACTTTACACTCAGCTACATCAATTCATGCAGAACGTCGACATTCCACGGATCGACTTCACAATTGAAATAAAGCTATTTGAAAATGGAGCGATCAAGTCGGCCTCGATCAAAAACAAAAGCGCGAATATACCTATTGAGCGCATTGCGACGACGGCAGCGTATAACGCAAGTCCATACCCTAGACCACCAGAATCCGACTACGAAATCCTTTATACGTATGCCGTCACTATGTCGTATAAAAAGACGGGGAATATTCAATAAGGATAGATTGACTCTGCATACAATTGGATCTCTTCCAATAAAAATGCTTTGTCAGAGCCATGCTCAACTCCTTGAGCAGCCGCCTGTAAATCTTTCGCAAATGCATCAAAGTTCAAATATCCGTTTTCACCGCCAAGAAGCCTAGCCATACAATGTTGACTCCACTTCTCTCGCTCTTCAGAATTTAATACCTCTGGATAGTTTCGTGCCTTATATCTAAATAGCATCTCATCAAGACGTGAATCCTGAAAGGCAAACTGAGCATCTTCGAGTTCTTCTGGCGGCATATTTCGGAGGCTCGTCAATTGCGCCTTGTCTTGCGGCGAGAAAAAACCTCCAGAATAGATCATCAAATCTGGATCGGTGGGCTGAGCTCTATCTTCATCAGCAACAAACACCTCCCTAACATGCGAAAAAGCCGACATATCTGCTTTAAGAAGCTTCACATGCTCTCTCATAAGATCGAGATCCATCCCCCAAGCCTTTAAACGCTCTTCGGGAATGACCTTAATCATTGACGCTGGCGCGAGCATTGGGCATTTATTCAAATGAATTAACTTCAAAGCAGGACGAATATTTACTGGGTTACCTGAACTATCTAGTTCAGTTTTTTTATACAACAGCGCCTTGATCTCATCGGATGAATGCTGAAGAAGAACATTGGGGTTCTGACGAAGGTCAAAAGCAATAATTGCATTTTTATTAGTAGGATGCGGCATCAACGGATACATCATCCCTATACAACCCTTATCTACGGCAATTTTTGACGATACATGCAAAAACGGTTGCCCTTGATGCTGATCCAGAAAATTTTGGACTGCGGTCTTACTGCGCATATCGAATGCAAATTTGTATAAAGCTGGCTGCCTTTGCTTAATCAATTTGGCTAGTTCAATCGTGGCATACACATCAGACATAGCGTCGTGCGCAGCCTCATGCGCGATGCCATTTGCTTCTGTTAACTTCTCTAGTCGGAAGGACACCTTGCCATCATCGCCAGTAGGCCAATTAATACCGTCAGGACGTAAAGCATAAGCAAGCCGAACAACATCAATAATGTCCCACCTAGAATTCCCGTTTTTCCACTCTCTTTCATAAGGATCATAAAAGTTGCGATAAAACAGGTTTCTGCTCACCTCATCATCAAATCGGACACTGTTGTAACCCGCAACGCAGGTTTCTGCCTGACAAAAGATTTCCGAAATGTTTTTTGCAAACTGAGCTTCTGAAACACCCTCTGCCATTGCTTTTTGTGGAGTGATACCAGTGACCAGACACGCTTGAACAGAAGGCAGATAATCTTCTGTTGGCTGTGAGAAGATAGTAACGGGCTCTTCGATGATATTGAGTTCGAGATCCGTTCTTACACCAGCAAACTGGCATGGTCGATCTCTTTGAGGGTCAGCACCAAACGTTTCGTAGTCGTGCCAAAATATAGTTTGCATAGAGGTTAGGCCTAGAAATAATTAGGACCTAATAGTAAACGCGTAGAAGACGAAGATGAAGTTAGAATAAACCGTTTCCGCGATCGATATATTCTAATCGGACACGATCCGTACCGCCTGCATTCAAACCACTATTCATATCGATCTGCATCGCCGTCGGTAGGTTAATGAAAGCGCCTAGATCTGTATTAAGCGATCCGTCTGAAGTCATCCATTCCGTCGCTTGTTTCTGGAAGCCAATAAAGAAGTCTTCAGTGTATTCCACTGCACCTGTGTCGGCGTTTCGCTCACCAATATCAAGTGTTTTGAAATCACCTAAGTCATAGCAATACCAGCCTGTTGAGCAATCTGTCGTACCACCGGTAAATTCGCGAGCCACACCGAAATTTGTTGATCTAGAGTTATCAGCATCACCTGCCGCATTCAGAAGCTGCGACTCGTAACGAGTTCCAAAGTCATCAACAATGTCCATCTCAACATTGCCTGAAATACTTCCAAAATCGCCAGACAACTGACCTCTCGCTTCGCCAAAACCAATACGAAAACCGATCAGCTCATTATTGTCGTCTCGTGCAATTTCAAAATATGGATCATTCAGCTCAAACGGAATAATTTCATTCACGTCATAGGTATTACCATCAAGCTGAACTTTAGATGAATCTGTAGAAATCGAACCCAAGCCGAGGTTTGAAACTTGTAAATCAGCCTCAAGACTTTCGCCTGTTTTTGCATAGCGGCCCGCCTCAAGATTATCGATATTCATTTGGATCTCAGCTTCCATACCCAACGTTACACGGGTATAACTTGTCGATCCTATTTGGTCTACATCAAACGCTACAGCCGCTTGACCAGATACTTCGCCTAATTCTTCATCAGAAATAGGACGCAGTTCAGCAGACGCAACGACAGGCATCAACGCCAGGGTTGCCAACACTAAACTTAACTGGTTCTTCGCTTTCAAAATCACGTCTATATGAGCCTTTTCTACCTTCTTCTGTTCGGCAATTTAAAAAAATAACTGCGTAAGTTCTTATTGTTTTAATGTTTGTTCTTATATTTCGGAATGTAACTGTACCCGAAACAGACTTTTTCATATGTGATGACGACCACACTGCCCTAGCTACAACGCTGGATTTAACAGACTTTTACGGAATATTAGAACGGCATCACAAACAACAAAACCCGATAAAACTGAGGATATTTGGTAGAGTGGAAATCACATAAATGCTCATCAATAAAAAAGGCCCGTATAACAACGAGCCCTTTTAGAGTATATAGATTGCTTATTCAGCAGCGGAGCTTACAAGCTCCTTTAGTTCGCCAGATTCATACATTTCAGTGACGATATCACAACCGCCAACCAGCTCACCTTTTACATAAAGCTGAGGGAATGTCGGCCAATTTGAGTAAGTCTTAAGATTTTCTCTAATTTCAGGATTATCTAATATATTAATGTACGCGAAACGTTCACCGCATGCCATCAAAGCTTGAACTGTGCGCGCAGAGAAGCCGCACTGAGGTTGCTGTGGCGTTCCTTTCATATAAAGAAGGATTGAGTTTTCTTCAATCTGTTGCTTAATCGCGTCCATAATTGACATATAGTTTACCCTTACTCAGTAAAAATTAGCCGCGTATTTTAACAGCTAAGCCCCAGACGACCAAGCTCCACCGCCTGGAGTTTTAATGTTTATTACATCGTTTTGCTCGACTTGAATCCGGGCTTTAGCAGGTAGCACTTGATCATTAAGCGTGTTCACTCCGCATTTACCCGCGCCTGCACTAACTCCCCAAGGTTGGTTCATCCGCCTTTCTGTTAGCAGGGTAACGGATGCAGGTGCAGTAAAACGATAGGACCGAGACAAACCGCACCCTCCATCATACTCCCCTTTGCCGCCAGATCTTCTGCGGATTGAGTATTCGGTAATTTGTATTGGGTAATGTAACTCCAAACTTTCTACGGGGGTGTTCAAGGTATTCGTCATATGACATTGCACTGCATCAAGACCCGACGAACCCGAGTTCGCACCCATGCCACCAGCAAGCGTTTCATAATAATCCCATGACTCCGCACTACTCGATTTATTACCCATTGCGATATTGTTCATCGAGCCCTGTGCAGCAGCCGGCATATCTAAGCCGAGCTTCAACAAACACCCCTGAACCACATCGACTACTCTCATACTTGTCTCTACATTTCCAGCAGCGACCGCCGATCCTTTAGGGGCATTTAACATGCTTCCATAAGGACAAATAATATCGATAAACCTAAACACGCCATCGCACTTCGGTGCATATTCAGGCAACAAGCATGCGATGACATAGTAAACAGAAGATGCGGTAACACTCTCAGGGCAATTGAGGTTTCCTTTAACTGACTGACCAGTCCCAGAGAAATCAAACACGAGTCGCTCTCCGGTAGATCGCAATTCGAGATGAATCGGAATTTTCTCGGCACCGAAACCATCTGAATCTAGTACATCGCTAAACTCAACGCTTTCTATTGGTAGCTTGGAAATAAATCCTTGCATCAAAGTTAAGCCGTACTCATTTAATGCAGCACAACGTGCATTGAAATAGACTCCACCGTGCTGAATCCCATTCAGCCAATCAGTCATCCTCATTAGCCCAGTTTGATTAGCACTAATCTGAGCCAAAAAATCTTCAGGCAGCTCGCTGTCACAATTTGGCTCGATGCTGCGAATACGCCGCGCTAACTCATCAACAATGATGCCCTTATCAATAATCTTTTGTGGTCCGAGAACAATCCCTTCTTCAAGCAAGCTATCGCTCAAGGGCATTGAACCAGGCGCTTCACTACCAATATTCGCATGATGAGCGCGATTCACAACAAAGCCATGCAAAACATCAGATAGGAACAATGGTGCAATCATCGTTACATCTGGCAGATGCGTCCCACCCTTGAACGGATCATTCACTACGACCATGTCACCTTCTGACCAATCGAACATAGCAACGAGATCCTTCATGGCATACGCCATACTCCCAAGATGCACAGGAATATGCGCTGCCTGAGCTAAAATACGGCCCTCACTATCAAATAACGCACAAGAGAAATCGAGACGATCTTTGATGTTTGGTGACAATGCACTTCGTTGTAAGACAAAGCCCATTTCTTCACAGATCGTGTTCAATTTTCCAGAAAAAATAGCTAATTCAATTCCACTTATTTTCTCTTGCATTAATAACTCCACATTACTATTAGTTCGCGCCCGCAAATAAAGCACGAGAATACTTTGTCTTTGCTACACTTGATTCAGACGCAACTATAAATGAAAACGAACAAAACAATCATTAAACACATGATTGATTGAGAAATAACAAGATACACATGACAGATAATGCAGTAATGAATACTTATGGGAAGCTTGCCGTTTCTTTCGAGAATGGAGACGGCAGCTGGTTGTTTGATACCGATGGAAACAAATACTTCGATACATTTACCGGCGTCGCTGTAAGTGGGCTCGGACATTCCAATCCAGCCGTCGCCAAGGCAATTAAGCAACAATGTACCCGCCTACTTCATAGTTCGAATATCTTTCATTCAAAGCTTCAACAACAATTGTCTCAGAAGCTTTGCGAACTATCGGGATTGAACAAAGTATTTCTGTGCAACTCGGGTCTCGAAGCAAATGAAACTGCAATCAAGATCGCGCGCAAACATGCATACGACCAAGGCAATCATAGTCCTGTCATCATTACCTTCAAAAACAGTTTTCACGGTCGATCCCTTGCAACAATATCTGCATCAGGGAACGACAAGATTAAACATGGTTTCGGCCCGTTAGTTGATGGCTTCATTCATTTAAAGCTGAATGATTCCGAGGCCTTACACTCCGCGTTTGAGCAGAACGCTAATATCGCGGCAGTAATGTTAGAACCCATACAGGGAGAAGGCGGCATTCATTTAGCAGAGACCTCTTTTCTCAAAACTGCTCGAGAGCTTTGCTCAAAACATTCTGCCCTACTCATTTGTGACGAAATACAAACGGCTAACGCGCGAACTGGGAAATACTTTGCATATCAGCACGCCAACATTCAACCCGACATAGTAACCCTCGCAAAGGGTCTCGGTAATGGTTTTCCGATTGGCGCGTGTATCAGTTCTGACGAAGCAGCAAACAGTTTAATTCCGGGCAGTCATGGCTCTACGTTCGGTGGCAACCCACTGGCATGTGCCGCCGCAATGGCGGTAATTGAAGAGATTCAAAGCAAACATCTTGAACAAAGAGCAGAATCTTTAGGACAACACATTAAGTCGGCGCTAGAGGATGCGCTTCTGGGAGCAGACTATGTCGCTGACATAAGAGGCAAAGGCTTGATGATCGGCATTGAGATGACAGACCCTTGCTTTGCTCTAGTACCACTAGCAAAAGAAAAAGGGATACTTCTAAACGTTACATCTGACAATGTGATTCGATTGCTTCCAACTTTAAGTCTATCTGATGAAGAGTGTGATTTTTTGATTGACGCAGTCATCCAGATTGTGCGTTTATACGCGGCAGACGATAGAGCTCAACCACGAGCTAAATAAACCAGATAAAAACTGCTTCCTGTTTGCCGGACTAATTAATGCCAAACTTCCTAAAAATCAGTCAACTTCAATGTCAGTACGATGAAAAGACTGTCCTTAACGATCTTAATTTCACATTAGATAAAGGCGAGTTAGCGGCACTTTTGGGACCAAGCGGTTGCGGAAAAAGTACACTTCTACGTGCGATAGCGGGATTCGAAAAAATCCAAAACGGCCAGATAGAAGTCAATCAAACTCTCTTATCTTCTCCTAGCGTATCCATTCCACCAGAAAAGCGGAAAATAGGAATGGTATTCCAAGACTACGCTCTGTTTCCGCATTTAACGATTGAACAAAACATTGCTTATGGCTTGGATAAACAACAAGCGAAATCGCCGAATAAACGAATAGAGAAGCTTTTAGACCTGATTGACTTATCCCAGCATCGAACGCGCTATCCACATGAGCTTTCTGGTGGGCAGCAACAACGTGTTGCGCTAGCCCGCGCTTTAGCACCAGAACCCGAATTAATTCTGTTTGATGAGCCATTCTCCAACCTAGACGCAGATCTCCGAACGCGATTAGGTGGAGAGGTGAGACAGATACTAAAAGACTTAAACACCAGCGCAATTTTAGTAACACACGATCAATCTGAAGCATTTGCGATGGCAGATAAAATTGGCGTTATTCAACAAGGAAAGGTTATTCAAACCGGCTCAGCAAATCAGTTGTACCATCAGCCGAAATCAAAATTTGTAGCGCAATTTATCGGCAAAGGTAGCTTCATATCTGGTAAAGCCGTTAACGAATCTACGATTGAGACCTCATTAGGGCAACTAAATGCCTGCTCTGCAAATGGAGAACTTGTTGAAGGAGAGAACGTTGAACTACTCGTTCGACCAGAGGCGGTCACGATAGATACGTCGAGTTCAACACAAGCAACGATTACAGGCTCAGCTTTCGCAGGCGGGACAACTTATTTTAGTTTGTCAGTTCACGAAATAGAATTAGAAATATCGCTAGGAAGCCAATTAGATCTACAAGTTGGCCAAACCATACCTATTAGTTTAGCCAACGGGCAACTCATCGCGTTTAAGACGTCGGTTTAAAGCTCTGCACACAAGCAACAGCCATTTTCCAACCCGAGACATATTTATCACGTTCACTCGAGTCTAAGTTTGGCTCAAATCGCTGTTCTAACTTCCATTTATTCGCAACGTCATTTAAACAGCTGTAAAGCCCTGCTTGAACCGCTGCGATATATGCTGCTCCCAACGCGGTTGTTTCAACTATTTCAGGACGCTCTACAGGCACATTGCATAAATCAGATAAACACTGGGCGAACCAGTCATTCACGATCATGCCTCCATCCACGCGCAAACTCTCAACATGAGCACCGTCGCGAATCATCGCTTCTAATAAATCATTCGTCTGGTGCGCGACAGATTCTAAACCAGCAGTGACGACTTCGTTGGCCCCAGTGTCACGTGTAAGTCCTAATACCGCCCCGCGCGCATCAGGGTCCCAGTAAGGGGCTCCTAGACCTGTAAAAGCCGGAACCACATATAAGGCATCTTGATAACCGACCTCTGTCGCAATCGCTTCCGATTCATGTGCATTTTCAATGACGCCAAGTCCGTCTCTTAACCACTGCACCGCAGCACCAGCAACAAAGATACTCCCTTCCAAGGCATAGACCACTTCACCATTGAAACGATAAGCCACCGTTGATAACAGCTTATTATCTGAGCGAAGGGCCGTGTCTCCGGTATTGAGAATCACAAAGCAACCTGTACCATAGGTACTCTTCAACATGCCTTTATCAAAACATGCTTGTCCAACAAGAGCCGACTGCTGATCACCGATCATCGCAAGTATTGGAACTGGTGCGCCAAGCCACTCTTCACTGCAGACACCAAAGTCAGCACCACAATCTTTTACTTCGGGTAAAACTGATTTAGGAACGTCAAATAACGCTAGTAATTCGTCATCCCATTGCTGATCTATGATATTGAAAAGATTGGTTCGAGAAGCGTTTGTGGCGTCCGTTGCATGCACCTCTCCATCAGTAAGCCGCCAGAGCAAATAGCTATCAATCGTACCAAAAGCCAAATCACCCTGATCTGCCAATACCCTAGCGCCATCGACATTATCTAAGATCCAAGCAATTTTTGTCGCAGAAAAATATGGATCTAACAGTAACCCTGTTTTGTCACGCAGTGTTCCTTCATCATAATTAGAGCGCAGTTTAGAACAGATAGACGCTGTACGTCGGTCTTGCCATACAATCGCGTTATAAATAGCTCGACCGGTTTTTCGATCCCAAACTATCGTCGTTTCTCGTTGGTTAGTGATACCGATTCCCTTAATGTCCTTCGCTGCAATCCCTGCTTTCGAAACAACCTCTCGCATTACCTCAAGAGTCGACGTCCATATTTCTTCAGGGTCATGCTCTACCCAACCGTTATTTGGAAAGTACTGAGTAAACTCTTTCTGAGAAGTACCCAGATGATTGCCATCTTGATCAAACAATAAAGCACGAGAGCTCGTCGTTCCTTGATCTAATGAGAGGATATAGCTCGCCATTGTTATAATTATCCTTTTGAAAACAGCCGCAATTGAGTGATGTAACAATACGAATTTATTCTTTTTTTTCAATCTCAACTTATTACTTGTGTGAAATTGACGATTGCGTTCACAAATCCACAATACAAATCGCTATGCTAAATCCAACGTTCAATATCGATAACAGGAATCAAGGATGACAGATAAACAAGCGGCCTATGATCTCTTCATCATTGGAGGCGGCATCAATGGGTGCGGCGTGGCGAATGATGCTGCGGGACGAGGTTTAAAGGTATATCTATGCGAACAGAACGATCTAGCTTCAGGAACGTCATCAGCGAGTAGTAAACTGATTCACGGTGGATTGCGTTACTTAGAGCATTACGAGTTCCGCCTCGTGCGAGAAGCCCTCGCTGAACGAGAGGTACTTTTAAATATCGCACCTCATCTCGTCGAACCGCTTAAGTTTGTGCTTCCACACCGTCCTCATCTGCGCCCTGCTTGGCTGATTCGTTGCGGTCTTTTCTTATATGACCATTTAAGCAAGCGAAATAGTTTACCGAGTGCGACATCTATAGATTTGGGAACAGAAAAAGGGCTTAAGGCTTCCATAAAAAGAGGTTTTGAATACTACGATTGCTGGGTAGATGACGCCAGATTAGTCATCACAAACGCAATCCAAGCAAAGCAAAACGGCGCGGTCATTTCTACCAATATGGAATGCCTTGGCGCAACCTATAATGAACGCGAAAGACTTTGGCATATACGCTGCCTAAATAAACTGACTAATGAAACGGTCGATGTTTCGGCACGCCATATAGTCAACGCAGCAGGACCGTGGTTAAGCAAAATCTTTGAACAAAAAGTCTCTCAACTCAAACCAAGTAAACAAATTCGACTGATAAAGGGCAGCCACATCGTTGTTCCTCGAGTTCCAAATGGTGACTCTGCATATATATTACAGAACGAAGATAAACGAATAGTTTTTGTACTGCCATACCAAACAAATTACTCGATTATCGGAACGACTGATCAGGAGTATCTAGGAGATATAAATAAAATAGAAATTGATCAATCAGAAATCGATTACTTGCTCGACGTACATAACCAGCACTTCATTCATCAATTAGGGTCCCAAGATATTGTCAGTACTTATTCTGGGGTAAGACCATTATGTAATGATGAGTCATCAGATCCCTCAGCGATTACCCGTGATTACACTATTGATACGCAAAGCATTGACGGTCACTCAGCATTCATATCGATCTATGGCGGAAAAATAACAACTTACAGAAAGCTCGCGAATGCCGTTATGGCACAACTACAACGTTATGTTCCAAACTTACAAGAGGAATGGACAGAGCGACATCCACTAATAGGCAATTCAAAGCTTGGAATGACAAGACAAGGGATCACAGACCATCTTACAAGCCATTACCCGTGGCTCACGTCTAGCCTAGTTAGACGCTATGCATCAAGTTATGGGTTGCTAGCAGAGAATTTTTTGACTGGACGAGAAAGTATTAACGAGCTCGGTCAAGACTTCTCTAACGGCTTATATCAAGCTGAGGTAGATTACCTGATTAAAGAAGAATGGGCGCGAAATGCAAAAGATATATTATTGAGAAGAACCAAGCTCGGCTATCAGTTTTCAGATTCACAAGAGAAAACACTGCGTACTTACATTCAATCGTATCTGAATGAACCCAATATCACCCATTTAAACAGCGCTTGAGGTTAATCTAGCGCTGATGCACCTTGCTGCCTCGGCCATACAAGACTAAATTTGGCACCGCCAAGCTCTTCGCTCTTGCCAAGGAATGCTTGCCCGCCGTGCCAATACAAAATCCGACGAACAATAGATAATCCTAAGCCGTAGCCACCTGATGCCCTTGTGCGGCTATCATCTAATCTGGCAAATGGTGTAAATACAGACTCCCAATCTTCCTGAGGGATTCCTAGGCCATCATCTTCAACGTCGACCCGACACGTTTCTGAATCGCAACTAACGTTCACTTTGACTACACCCGAAGCGTAACGTGTCGCGTTACCAACCAAGTTTTGAATAGAGCGATGAATATATCGCGGTTCTATTTCGGTCTCCGCCCAGTCATCTGAATCTCGCTGAATAACTGCTTGTATATCTAGATTTGGACGCCCCACACTTTGCTCATCAACTACTTGATGGACAATATCCAACAAATTTGCCTGATGAAACGATAGTATCGGACCACCCTGCTCAAGCCTTGCGTAAGTTAAAATCTCATCAATTAGCTCATCTAACTCTTGAATGTCGCCATCGATTTCTTGCGCTTGCTTCCTAAGCGCTTCTTGATTTGGACAATCTTCAATCATTTGAACGCCAAAACGAATGCGCGCGACAGGTGTTCGCAACTCGTGCGAGACAGCGTGTATCATTTCCTTTTGTACAAGCATCAATCGCTGAATATGATCGGCCATCACGTTGAAAGCCGAGCTAAGCCTTTCAATCGCTTCACTCCCCTCGCTCACGTTCTTAACGCGGGCGTCTAATTCACCGCGGGCAATACGCTCTGCCACGGTTTCAACAGCACGCAACTTACGCTCATAGCCTTGAACAAAAATAGCAACCAGAGCGTACAGCGCGGATAAAACACCCGATATTAATAACACTACAACAGGAATCGAAACCAGACTAAACGGAGTCCAAAACTGAAGTCGATAGATAGTACCATCACTGGAACGCAACAGAGCTGAAACAGAATCACTAGAAATTGTTAAGTAATATCCTTGGTCGGATAAACTATCTAGAGCAGCTTGTGACTTTAAGGATGGGGAATCAACTACTTGGTAAAGCTGTAAACCCCAAGATTGTGCAAGAGCTGTTGCCTGCTCAACACTGCTTGAAAATAACTGTTGCTTAAACAACGAAATATACAACTTATAAATGCTACTGCCACTTTGATCAGACTCAAGCTCCAACAACAAATCATCATTCAGACGGGCGTACACTTTAAATAGATCGTCTTGATCAGTTAATACAACTTGACCTAACTCTAAACGAGCACGTGTGAGATCAGAAACAGAATGCTGCTCATCTGACACGACACTTAACGAGTTCACGTCAACACGATCTAAAAGATGCTGATGCTTTGCGAAATGCGACATTATTGGGCTAACTACGTCGCTCCAATAATGCTGGTGTCTAACAAAATTTGACGTGCTATAAATGAGCGTAACCAGCAGCCCCAAAGCCACAAGACAAATGGCTAAGCGACTGAAGATTCTTAAAGAGGGATTGTTCACAACTTCTTACCGGGGCTATGCTTCCTTAACGAAAAGATAGCCTTTACTGCGGACGGTCTTAATACGACGAGGGTGAACTGGGTCATCACCGATCTTAGGACGAATACGAGATACTCGAACATCAATCGAACGATCCTGTCCGTCATACTCGATACCCCTTAATGCCGTAAAGATCTCTTCCCGACTAAGTACATTACCCGCATTGCTTGAGAGCAACCAAAGAAGATCAAACTCTGCACTGGTGAGATCAATGCTCTCATCATCTAGCCATGCTTCGCGCATCGAAGAGTCAACGACTAAGTTATTAAATACGAGGCGTGTCGCTGCTTCACCGTCAGCACTAGATTGCGAAGTATCTGCATGCGCTTCAACATCTTTAATACGACGTAAAAGAGCTCGGATACGCGCCAACAAAACTCTTGGACGAACAGGCTTAGACATATAATCATCAGCGCCCATCTCTAATCCAAGCACTTGGTCCAAATCATCAGTCCGAGCAGTCAGCATGAGAATTGGACCATTGTAGCTAGGTCTAACCTTGCGACAAATGGATAAGCCGTCTTCACCAGGCAGCATTAAATCTAAAACTACCAAGTCAGGTTTCTCATTTACAATTCGGTCTACAGCGTTCGTACCATTGCCTTCAACTGAGACAACAAGACCATTACTTTCTAAGTACTCTTTAGTAAGCCCTGCTAAACGCTCATCATCTTCGACAATTAGGATTTTCCACGCTTCGTTTTGATCTTCTACTTCCATCTGCTTTTTCTTATAAATACTGGAGTTGATGAATACACGCACCTTCTAATGCAAGAGAATCTACACTTACACCTAAATACGCATTGTTACACTTAGTATATATGCTGTTTCGAAAATTACCTGATCAAAACAATAAATTCTTGTTCACCTATAGCTTTTATGAATTTTCCTCTACTGCAATAATTTCCAACTCGAAGCGTAAGGTAAGTCCCGCCAGCGGATGATTCGCATCAACCGTCACAGTACTTTCGGTAACATCGACAATTTGAACAATCTGAGTTTGTTCACCGGTATTAGTTTGAAACTTCATACCTGGGACTAGTTCCGGAATGTCAAACAAAGCCCGATCAACAACTGATACAAACTCGGGATTCTTTTCTCCATATGCAAGCTCTGGAGGAATTGTCGCTTCAATTCGATCTCCTGGGTGCCGACCTTCTACCGCACGCTGAAGCCCTTGGATAGTGTCATCACCGCCCAGAGTAATCTTCATTGGCTCACCACCTTCTGACGTATCAACAACTTCATCCTGAGGATTTTTTAGCCAATAATTAACTGTGTAAACTGTCATCAAATAAATCCAATATTATGTATTTATAAAACGTTACTTCGAAGAACGATCTATCAACCAGTCTGCACTGATCGCCCATGTATGTGATGGCGCAGATGCACCTGCAAACACCCCAGCATGCCCGCCTGGCACAACGCAAAATTCTTTATCTGTGGAGGACACGATATCAAGAATTTTATGCGCAGCTTTCACGCTAACGATATTATCGCTCTCACCGGCAAACGCTAGAATAGAGCACTTAATCTTTTTAAAGTGCGCCTTAGCTTTACCAATCCGCATTTCACCTTTTGCAATACGATTATCAATCATCATGTGAACAGCCATGTCTTTGATCGTTTCACCAGGATAATCAACCATGTCATCAAACCACTTACTCATTGTGAGGCTTTCTTCTAAGTATTCCCTGTCCCAGAGATTCAAGAATTTCTCGTATGAATTAATGACACTACCAATAGGGTTCGTAAGCTTAAAAGTGACCGACGAAACCCAACCAGGTACGTGGAACATTTTAGCCGGCATATCCAATACAGAGACATTCAAGATACTGGATATAGCCTGCGCTGGCTTATACACGACAGATAAAAACTTCCCCGTAATACCACTCTGGTGCATGTCAACCGGGCTCGCAACAGTCACGAGATTTCTAACACGATCATCGCCTGATGTAGCTAGATACATCAATGATAACAATCCACCCATGCAGTAGGAGAAAATAGACAACTCATTAGACTTTGAGTGCGAGACTACCGAATCAACGATCTGAGGCATCCACCCCATGACGTAAGATTCGAGCGACAAATCAGAGTGATCAGCCGTAACATCTCCCCAGTCAACGAGATATACATCAAAACCTCTAGCTAAAAAGTATCTTACGACGCTTCTATGCGGCATTAAGTCAAATATTAACGAAGTCGCGGCAAGTGGCGGCACAAGCAATACTGGAATATTCGCCGCACGTGTCGCGTCATCTTCCACATCAATCTGCTCTCCGGCCACTTCAATTTTAGACTCATCTAAGGGCTGATAATGGCGAACAGACATAATTCCATCGGAATGTACGACATCATAGGGGCTCAAATCTGCAATAACAAAATTGTCTGAAAACAATGTTTGCTCAATGCCATGACGAACGGACCAAAGTGCTTTTTTTAAAAAGCCAGGTTCTTTAGACATGAAAGAATTCTCTTATTAACTGCACGAACTAAGGACGCGCTATTGTATAAAAAGCACAAAAACGATCAAGCGCTTGGGGTACGTGAGATTCTATTTGCACATTAATGAGCGAAATACTTTTTAGCACCTTAAAAACTTAACCCTTAACCTTACGTCAAATGACGCTCAATTGATTGATAAAAGCCATACATTTTCCAGTAGAGCTACTGCGTAATATTTGGCCCAAATGAAATATGAGTTTTCGCACTCGCGAATAATTCATCACTCAAGCCCTTTAAACTTGAAACAAAAAAGCCCCGGTAAAACCGAGGCTTTTCATCAGGTACTAGCGCGTATTAACCGCCTAAGAACTTGATCATTACACCTGCTGCAACCGCAGATCCGATAACACCAGCTACGTTTGGCCCCATCGCATGCATAAGCAGGAAGTTTTGCGGATTGTTCTGCAAACCAACTTGGTTTGATACCCGAGCCGCCATTGGAACAGCAGATACACCAGCAGAACCAATCAACGGGTTGATCTTATTCGTGCTAAATACGTTCATCAATTTAGCCATCAGAACACCAGTGGCAGTACCAACACCAAATGCAACCATGCCTAGAACAAGGATACCAAGCGTTGTTACATCTAAGAACTTGTCAGCTGAAAGCTTAGAACCAACAGACAAACCAAGGAAGATAGTTACAACGTTGATCAATGCATTCTGCGCAGTATCCGAAAGACGATCTACTACACCACACTCTTTCATCAAGTTACCAAGACAGAACATACCAAGAAGTGGCGCAGCATCCGGTAGGAACAACGCAACCAAAATCAATACCGCAATTGGGAACAAGATTTTTTCTAATTGGTGTACTGGACGTAACTGAACCATCTGGATCTTACGCTCTTCAGCATTCGTCAAAGCATTCATGATTGGTGGCTGAAGCACAGGAACCAATGCCATGTATGAATATGCCGCAACAGCAATTGCACCCAATAAATGTGGCGCTAGAACGCTAGCAACATAAATCGACGTTGGGCCATCCGCACCACCGATAATACCGATCGCTGCAGCTTCGCCAATATTGAATTCCATTACGCCTGTCATGGTTAGAACCGCTGCACCTAGAACGGTACCAAAGATACCGAACTGCGCCGCTGCACCTAACAAGATCGTACGCGGGTTAGCAAGTAATGGACCGAAGTCAGTCATCGCACCAACACCCAAGAAGATCAAAAGAGGACCAACTGTACTACCAATAATAACGCTATAGAAGTTCGCCAACATGCCGTTAGCATAACCTGCATTCTTAGCGATTTGATCCGCAGCAAATACCGTAGATGCATTACCTTCTACATAAGCAGCTTTGAATGCCTTCAATGTTTCAGCAGTAATTTCTTGACCTGCTTCAAAAGGAATCTTCAGAACCTCTGAAAGAGCAAGCATAACGTCCGGCTTATGGAAGTGAATCGCGTTTTCCGCGGCAGTTAGTGCCAAGCCAGCTTCTGGGATGTTCGCAAGAACACCACCAAAACCGATTGGCACTAAAAGTAATGGTTCGAAGCCTTTCTTAATTGCTAAGTACAATAAGAAAAGACAAACCACGATCATCGTAATTTGGCCGCCAGTGATATTGTAGAAACCACTACCGGTCCAAAGATTGAGGATATTCTCCATATCTAACGAACCTTACTTATAGGGTTAACAATGTATCGCCGACTGCAACAGAGTCGCCAACTTTAACGCTGATAGCTCCAACAGTACCCGCACGAGGCGCACGTACTTCTGTTTCCATCTTCATCGCTTCAAGAATCAATAATAAATCACCTTCTTGAACTGCTTGTCCTGGCGTAGCAATTACTTTAAAAATGTTACCCGCTAATGGAGCAGGAACTGGCTCACCGCCACCCGCTGGAGCTGCTGCCGGAGCCGCACCTGCTGGCGCTGCTGCACCACCTTGAACTGGAACCATACCGGTAATGTCGCCACCTTCTTCCACTTCAACAGTGTAAGACTGACCACCAACATTAATGGTGTAAACACCCTTGCCGCCTTTACCAGCAAGAACATCATCTTCACTTGGCACAGGCTCGAACGCGTCAGCGTTGCCACGATTCTCAAGGAACTTAAGACCAATCTGCGGGAACAGTGCATACGTTAGAACGTCATCAACTACGTCGTCTGCAAGCTTGAAGCCATTTTCTTCAGAAAGCTTCTTAACTTCATCAGTCAACTTATCCATTTCAGGCTCTAGAAGATCGCCCGGACGACATGTAATCGCTTCTGCACCATCAAGTACACGATCTTGAAGTTCTTTATTGTATGGGGCCGGAGCTGCACCGTATTCACCTTTAAGAATACCAGCCGTCTCTTTTGAAATTGACTTGTAACGCTCACCAGTCAATACATTCAATACAGCCTGTGTACCAACAATTTGAGATGTAGGAGTAACAAGAGGAATATGACCTAAGTCTTCACGAACACGTGGAATCTCTTCTAATACCGCATCAAATTTGTCCGCCGCACCTTGCTCTTTCAACTGGTTTTCCATGTTGGTTAACATGCCGCCAGGAACTTGAGCGATAAGGATACGTGAATCTGTACCACGCAAAGAGCCTTCGAATTTCGCATACTTCTTACGTACTTTGCGGAAGTAAGCGGCAATCTCTTCTAGCAAGTCCATGTTTAGACCAGTATCACGATCTGTGCCCGCAAGTGCTGCAACAACACTTTCCGTTGCCGTGTGGCCGTAAGTCATAGACATAGATGAAATGGCTGTATCAACACGGTCAATACCCGCTTCAACAGCTTTTAAAATTGCCATGTCTGAGATACCAGAAGTAGCATGAGCGTGCAATTGAACCTCAAGATCAGTCTGAGCTTTCAAACGACTTACTAACTCGTAAGCTGCGTATGGAGTCAAAGTACCAGCCATGTCTTTGATTGCGATCGAGTCAGCACCAAGGTCTTCGATTTGCTTAGCTAATTCAATCCAGTTTTCGAGGGTATGAACCGGACTAGTTGTGTAAGAAAGCGTACCCTGAGCATGACCGCCATTTGTTTTAACCGCTTTCAAAGCGCGCTCAAGGTTGCGAGGGTCGTTCATCGCATCAAACACTCGGAACACTTCTACGCCATTTTTAACAGCACGCTCAACAAACTTATCAACAACATCATCTGCGTAATGACGGTAGCCAAGAAGATTTTGACCACGCAACAACATTTGTTGCTTAGTATTTGGCATCACTTTTTTAAGTTCGCGAATACGATCCCATGGATCTTCGCCAATGAAACGAATACATGAGTCAAACGTCGCACCGCCCCATGACTCTAGAGACCAATAACCAACTTGGTCTAATTTCTCAGCGATTGGAAGCATATCGTCGATACGCATACGTGTTGCAAGAAGTGATTGGTGAGCATCTCGAAGTACCACATCGGTGATACCGAGTTTCTTATTTGCTTCAGTCATTACTGTCAGGCCTTCTATTAAAGGTTTAGTAGTTATAATTCGATATTAGCGTTTCTTGTCCGAACGGTACTGATTAACCGCTTCTTGTAAAACTGCAAGTAATTGTGCATCAGCCGGCGCTGCAGCAACAGGAGCTGGCGCCGCTTTAGCTGGTTCAGGCTTCGGCGCATACTTGTTAACTAGCTTTGACATAGTCGAAGTCACAACAACAAGAATCGCTAGAAATACGAAGACGAAGCCCATACCGACAGCCATGAGACTGAACGCTTGAGTCATTAAATCGCTCATAGTTTGATCAACCCTTATGGATTAATTTATAAGTAAGCAGGCGTGCATTTTCCTGCCATTTAAAAGCTCCGGTAATTTACCGCCATTCAATAGGCTTAGCAAATTCGAATCCGCTATTAAGACCATAACCAAAACTAATGCAAAACACCAAAACAAAAAGGAATACAGATAGATACCAATATACAAACTGTTATGAGTAAAAAGACAAGCACGTAACCCATACAAGAGACCTTGAAGACCCTAGACTGCCTGCAACAATGCCACCGACCCTGAGACAGAATAAACCATATAAACTTGATCCGACTTATGAACTACAAAGCACAAGCCTTCATAATAAATTTTTAAACTCTGACCGCGCGAAGATCGTTTGGAGAAATCTGCACACTCACTAAGCTGTAAAACCTGACGCAAAATCTCGCAAGCCAAACACCAATGTTTGTTTATATTGCCCTCTCCCCTATTAACGAGTAGCAAATAATCAACTAACACTGAAGAACCTAGCACCAACACACGTTCAGCTAACCAAGATTCAAGAGGACTAACCGCCCGAAAAGAAGAGCGACACAAATAGACACTCTCACCATCACACTCCAGATACCAATGCACACACTCAAGACCACCCATCTCCAAGAAAGCGCCTGCCCCTGTAGCCATCACGTCATTAATTCGATCCCTCTGAACATCTCTATTAACGGTTGTCGACAAAACTGCCATAACTCGATCAACCTTGTTATCAAACGTCTGCGTTGCATCACGCAAGCTGGAGAGCAAACTCCTCTCTACCAATCTTTTATGCGAATGACTCAGAGGATACGTGGGCAAATATAGGTGAGGACTTGCAGCCCTATTTGAGCGCGAATTGCTTCTTACATTGAATAGATTTTTAAATTTCATGATTTGACCTCCCTGAAAACTAAGGCCAATAATAAAATTTATAACGACACGTCATGTCGTTCGAAACAAATTAGGGGAAAGTGGCGCGGCTGGGAGGATTCGAACCTCCGACCGCCTGGTTCGTAGCCAGGTACTCTATCCAGCTGAGCTACAGCCGCGCAATGGTTCGGTCATAAACCGAAACACTTGATTAAAAGGGGTGTGGCACGGCTGGTAGGATTCGAACCTACGACCACCTGGTTCGAAGCCAGATACTCTATCCAACTGAGCTACAGCCGCATCTTATAAAAATCAAGGTACAACTTAAGGTAGGTTTGAAGTGGCGCGGCTGGGAGGATTCGAACCTCCGACCGCCTGGTTCGTAGCCAGGTACTCTATCCAGCTGAGCTACAGCCGCGTATCTTCAAAAAGGTGTCATGGCGGAGAGAGAGGGATTCGAACCCTCGATGGGCGTAAACCCATACACCCTTAGCAGGGGTGCGCCTTCAGCCACTCGGCCATCTCTCCAGACGCGGCGTATAATACCAAAAAAATATTAAATGCCAAGCGCCAATTTCGTTTATTTCCTGTTTTTTCAGAGGATCGATCAGGGAATAAACGATTCGCCTAATTACTCATCAGAACCCGAAGTATCGGACTTCTCTTTCTGGATTCTTTGGTAGATTTCTTCACGGTGAACAGACACATCTTTCGGTGCATTTACACCAATTCGTACCTGGTTACCTTTTACTCCTAGCACAGTCACTGTGACATCATCGCCAACCATAAGCGTTTCACCAACGCGGCGCGTCAAAATTAGCATTCTTGCAACTCCTTCGTTTGTACTACCTTCCAAAGATTATCTTAACTTGTAGGACGTCCAAATTAATTACTGCCAGTAAAGTCTACTTTTCTCAAAAAGAAAGGAACATCTTAGAACTTTTCTTTATGGACACCTAATCATTACCGGCAAGCTTGTATTAAGCAGATTATAAGCGAGAACTGTAATTACTCACTCTTATCCAAATCAAACGCTGTATGCAATGTGCGCACAGCTAATTCCATGTACTTCTCATCAATCACGACTGAGATTTTAATTTCAGACGTAGAGATCATCTGAATATTAATGCCTTCCTGAGAGAGCGCGTCGAACATGGTGGTAGCAACACCTGCATGCGATCGCATACCAACACCAACAATAGAGACTTTCGCGATTGTGTCATCGCCAACGACCTGCTTAGCACCTAGATCAGCACAAACCTGCTCTAAGATTGCCAATGCTTTTTTGTAGTCATTACGGTGGACCGTAAAAGTAAAGTCCGTGCAGTTATCGACACCAACGTTTTGAACAATCATGTCGAGTTCAATATTCTGATCACTGACAGGCTTTAAAATCTTGCTAGCGATACCCGGAATATCAGGAACACCAACAAGCGTTAATTTCGCTTCATCACGATTAAAAGCAATACCAGAAACTAACGGCTGCTCCATACCACCCTCATTATCTATAGAAATTAAGGTACCCGGCCCTTCCTTAAAACTGGATAGAACACGCAAAGGCACACTATATTTACCCGCAAACTCGACAGAACGAATCTGCAAAACTTTAGAACCGAGACTAGCCATCTCGATCATCTCTTCAAAAGTAATCTGCTCCAGACGTTGCGCTGACTCAACTACACGAGGGTCTGTTGTGTATACACCATCGACATCCGTATATATCTGACATTCATCAGCTTTAAGAGCAGCCGCCAAGGCAACAGCAGTTGTATCTGAACCGCCCCGACCAAGCGTCGTGATATTGCCCTTTTCATCAACCCCTTGGAATCCAGCTACAACGATAACGCGCCCTTGCTCAATATCAGAGCGCATCTTATCTTCGTCGATATCTAGAATGCGAGCCTTCGTATGCGTATCGTCGGTTGTAATTCGAACCTGCCCGCCTGTATATGATCTCGCAGGACAGCCTCTTTTGTTCAGCGCCATACTCAACAAGGCAATCGTTACCTGCTCACCCGTTGACACCAATACATCCATTTCTCTAGGCGTAGGCTCGTCGGTAATGTCGCTGGCAAGACCGATCAATCGATTTGTTTCTCCACTCATTGCAGAAACAACTACGACGATGTCATCTCCCTTATCGCGAAAGCCTTTAATTTTATCCGCAACAGCTTCGATACGCTCAACCGTACCAACAGATGTGCCGCCAAACTTCTGAACCAACAAAGCCATTTCTTTATTCCTGTACCACTACCAACGCACTACGTATATGCAAAAAGCGCGGGATTATAACTTACTTTCAACCCAAACTTGAACCCTAGCTAAAGCTTCATCTAGCCTAGCCAAATTGGTGCCACCACCTTGCGCCATATCAGGACGACCGCCGCCTTTACCATCAACGATCTGGGAAACTTCTTTCATCAATTCGCCAGCTGAAAATTTCTTTGAAATCGACTTAGTCACACCCGCAATCAAAACAATCTTATCGCCTTCCTTAGCAGCTAATAACACGACAGCTTCACCAAGCTCATTCTTCAATTTATCAACGGCATCCATTAACGCTTTACGATCCATGCCGTCAGCGTTTTGCGCCAAAACTTTAATACCCGACACGTCTTTTGCATTACCAGCCAACTCACTACCCGCATCAGCAGCTAGTTTCGCCTTTAATTTTTCAAGCTCTTTTTCTGCAGATTTAAGCTTTTCAAACTGACCCAACGCTTTGTCTAGGACGACATCTTTATTACATTTCAAAGCCGCCGCTAACTCAGAAAGTTGCTCTAAGTTTTCACGAACATAACGTTCGGCCGCATCACCTGTGAGCGCTTCGATTCGACGTACACCAGAAGAAATGCCACCTTCAGAAACGATTACAAGTTGACCGATATCTCCTGTTCGTTGCACGTGTGTACCGCCACAAAGTTCAACAGAAAAAGAATTGCGTCCCATAGAAAGTACGCGCACTTCATCACCGTACTTTTCACCAAACAATGCCATTGCACCCATCTCGCGAGCCGAATCCATATTGGTCAACGTAGTTGTTACAGCTGTATTAGCGCGAATCTCGGAATTAACAATCGATTCCAATTCGCTAACTTGCTCTTTAGTCACCCCTTCATAATGCGCAAAGTCGAAACGCAAACGCTCACTATCTACCAATGACCCTTTCTGGACCACGTGTTCACCTAAAACCTTGCGCAAAGCAGCATGCAAAAGGTGTGTTGCAGAATGGTTCAAAGCAGTTGCTTCTCGCTCTGACTGGGCAACTTCACACTCTACAGAATCGTCTTTAGCAAAATTGCCGTTAGCTACAACACCAAGATGAACAAATTGATTGCCTTGCTTTTGAGTATCTTTTACTTCGAAAACCGAATCACCTGAGCGAATTACACCCGTATCTCCGGCCTGACCACCAGACTCAGCATAAAAAGGCGTTACATCAAGTACGATAGCCCCAGCTTGTCCTTGCGCTAAAGAAGCTTCCTGACCATCAACAAGCGTGGCGACGATATTACTTTGGCCTTCTAGGGACTCATAGCCAACAAAACTCGTTTCGCCTTCGATAGAGAAGGTATCATTATAATCAACGTCGAACTTGCTAGCGGATCGAGCTCTTTCGCGTTGCGCTTCCATGGCCACATCAAATCCATGGTAATCAAGCGTCAATCCGCGCTCTCTCGCAATATCGTTAGTTAAGTCAACGGGAAAACCGTAAGTATCATAAAGCGTAAATACTGTTTTTCCGGAAATAACCTTGCCTTCAAGCTGATCAATATCAGCTTCTAAAAGCCGCATACCTTTATCCAGTGTCTTAGCGAACTGCTGCTCTTCTTGAAGCAAAATTTTCTCGATTTGAACCTGCCCCGTCCTTAACTCTGGGTAGGCGTCTCCCATTATATGAACAAGACTAGAAACTAACTTGTAGAAAAATACCCCTTCCGCGCCAAGTTTATTACCGTGGCGAATAGCGCGGCGAATAATACGACGCAATGTATATCCACGACTTTCATTAGACGGCATCACGCCGTCCGCAATCAAAAACGCGGCTGAGCGAATATGATCAGCAATAACACGCAAAGATTTTTCTTCAGTGGACACACCATTCAAAAGATTAGACGCATCAGATAACAAATCTTGGAATAGATCGATCTCGTAGTTGCTATGCACACTTTGCATAACGGCAGCGATACGCTCCAACCCCATCCCTGTATCAACTGAAGGTTTTGGTAATGGATTCATTTTCCCGTCGGCAGTGCGGTTAAACTGCATAAATACCAGATTCCAAACCTCAATGTAACGATCACCGTCATCATTTGGTCCACCAGGAGGATCACCTGCAACAGCTTCACCATGATCGTAAAAAATCTCGGTACAAGGTCCGCATGGCCCGGTATCACCCATCGACCAGAAGTTGTCTTTTTCTCCTAAACGAGAAAAGCGATCTTGATTGATACCAATATGATTAAACCAAATTTCTTCAGCCTCTTTATCGCCCTTATAGACCGTCACCCAAAGCTTTTCTTCTGGAATCCCAAGTTCCTTGGTCAGAAATGTCCAAGCAAACTCAATCGCCTCTGTTTTAAAGTAATCACCAAAACTAAAGTTCCCCAACATTTCAAAAAACGTATGATGGCGAGCCGTATAACCAACGTTTTCAAGATCGTTATGTTTACCACCTGCGCGAACGCATTTTTGAGATGTGGTCGCTCGGCTATAGGCACGTTTTTCAGTACCTAGAAACGTATCCTTAAATTGATTCATACCAGCATTAGTGAATAGCAAGGTCGGGTCATCGGCCGGAACGAGTGAACTACTTGCCACTCGCTGATGCTCGTTTCGAGCAAAGTAATCTAGAAATTTCTCGCGGATTTCTGCCGTCTTCATCTTTAAGGACTCACCAGGAAGTTTTAGTTATAGAATTCAATGAGCTGCATCAGCAGCAAAGCAGCGTACTGTAACATAATTTACATTGACCGGAACGCATTTAGGGGCGAACTCAAGCACTTTCCAATCTTTAGTTTGTAATATTTTCTAAACTTGGGATCTTATATGCGCTAGTATTCATAACGATTAATGATTTGGAAAAAATATGCGCGAGTTTTACGAAAACGTAGAAGAAATGAACACTGCGGGCTTACCTCGACGGCTAGCTGCGATGTTTTATGATTTTCTCCTAAATATTGCTCTTTTAATGGTCACCACTGGTGTATACATGATGATTTCCAAAAAAGTCATCGGAGCTGAAACGTACAAGGCAATGAATGAAAGCGGCAGTACAATTGGCGACCCAATTCTAACAGTAATATTGTTCGCCACATTGTTTTTATTCTACGGATATTTCTGGACCAAAACCGGACAAACACTTGGTATGCAAGTTTGGCATCTTCGTGTCCAGACTCACGATGCAAAACGCATCACATGGGTACAAGCACTCCGCAGATTTATCGGAGCATTTATATCGACATCTATATTCGGACTTGGCTATTTATGGCTCTTAATCGATAAAAACAATCGGACACTTCAGTGTTATATCTCAAACACTCAGATCGTAAGGATCCCCAAAAGAGCGAAAAAATAGTTACTTTACTTTTTTAATGCCAAGAACAATAAAAACAAGACCAACAACAAAAGCGACAATTGCCTTTGTAGATGACGAACCCGTCAACGCCTGCCCCACTTGGCCAGATAGAGAAGAACTAACGTTATACCCCCATAGAACAACTGCAACACCAACCACAATCAAAACGATACCCACAATTTTTTGAGAGCCCATAAACTCACCTCGCTTTAAGTAGTGTGGCCATTTAAGTAAACATAATGCATTTTGTCTAATTTGTGATCAGCACTCAGTCGTGGACCGATAATAAGCACATCACTAATACTGCTATCGCATACAGAATTGATGGATAGACCACAAGCTCTTACCACACACATTAAAAAGCATACCCAAAACTGTGTTAATGCTTTCACGGTTAAAACCAAACTTGCCCAAAACGTTCTTAGCTTGAACAGGGATTAATAATTAAAGTAACGGGTGCGGTTTGAGAGGATGATCTTGCGATTTATAAAAAGGACGAGATTCCACAGCAGTTTTGCATTAGAAGATTAAAGCCGGTCGCGACGGACCTTTGCTCACAGGCTTAGCTCGTTGTATGCTTACGGGGTATACCTAGAATTGGCTACAGCAGTCTTTGCCTTACTCCACATGGTACCCATGTGAATGCTCTGTCTATAAATTCCATACATAAAAAAAGGGCTATCCAACCAGATAGCCCTCTCTCATATTAGAAGCCTGACGATGACCTACTCTCACATGGGACCTCCCACACTACCATCGGCGATGAACCGTTTCACTTCTGAGTTCGGGATGGGATCAGGTGGTTCCAGTTCTCTATGGTCGTCAGGCAAAACTCTGGTTGAAGTAACTTACGGTCGTTACACCAACACTTAATTCTGCTGTTGTCTTTAACATTGGAAGCAATAGTAGTCGCTTATGATTCATATCTTCATTATTCGTCGATTTTTCGAT
>NZ_LWFH01001321.1:0-1129 GCF_001635725.1 Oleiphilus sp. HI0066 | reverse complement strand
CCAAAAACTCCAAGCGTAATTGGATTTCCTTCAGAATTTTTTCAGCAATTTCTCCTCGCTTACCGGTAAGAGATAACTCTTGATAATAAGTGAGTGCTTGGCCAATAGGCATTTTAATGACTTCGGGGAGCGTCGTTTCTTCAATGAATACGTGGCGAGCGCTTTCCCGCAGGCGTGAACCATGGCAACTTGGACACGCTTGCATGGTTAAGTAGCTTGCTAGCTCCTCACGTACCATTTGTGATTCTGTTTCTTTGTAACGACGCTCCATGTTGGGAATGACACCTTCAAAGGGATGCTGTCGTTGCATGGTGTCGCCACGAGAATTGACATAATTAAACGCAATCTCGTCAGAACCGCTGCCGTTTAATATGATGTCCTTGATGTGTTCGGGAATGTCCGCAAACTTCGTATCGATGTCTACCCCATAGTGCTGCATGACGCTCGATAATAATTGGAAGTAGTAGATGGTTCTGCGATCCCAACCTTTTATCGCGCCCTCTGCAATGGTGAGTGTGCCGTCTCTCACGACGCGAGACGGATCGAAAAACTGCTTAACCCCTAGTCCATCACATGTCTGACATGCGCCTGAAGGATTGTTAAAGGAGAACATTCTCGGCTCAAGTTCACTGATAGAGTATCCACAGACAGGGCAGGCAAAACGTGACGAGAAGATAAGCTCTTCCATCTGATCATCACTATCCATTGGGGCAATGACGGCGATACCATCGGTGAGCTCTAGGCAGGTTTCGAAGGACTCTGCGATACGCTGTTGAATGTCATCTCGGACTTTAAAGCGGTCAACGACGACCTCAATGGTGTGTTTCTTGTTCTTGTCGAGCGCTGGCGCATCATCGATATCCACTACGAGCCCGTTTATACGTGCGCGAATAAATCCCTGAGCTTGGAGCTCTTGAAATGTGTGTAAATGCTCCCCTTTACGGTTTTGAACAACCGGTGCAAGCATCATCAGCTTGCTGCCCTCTGGGAGTTCGCATACTTTATCAACCATTTGACTGACTGTTTGGGCGTCTAAGGGTAGGTTGTGAGTAGGGCAGCGTGGTTCGCCTGCGCGAGCGTATAGTAATCGCAGATAATCGTATATTTCTGTGATTGTACCGACGGTAGA
>NZ_LWFH01001320.1:0-1579 GCF_001635725.1 Oleiphilus sp. HI0066 | reverse complement strand
ACTATGCCAATCGTTTTTTAAATCATTATTTAGAAGAAACTGGAGACTACGCAGGCCTAAAACTCTTACCATTTTATAAAGCCTATCGCGCGATAGTCCGTGCGAAGATTTCTTTATTTGAGATGGAAGACTTTAAAAACAATCCGCAAAAACTAGACGAACTATGGCGTAAATATCAGTCATATATCGACTTGGCCGAAAGCTGCTCGGCACTTCCAAATCGTTTTATATTGACCATGCATGGTGTATCAGGAACGGGAAAAAGCACCGTTGCGCTGCGTCTTGTAGATAAGTTAGGCGCTATTCGCATCCGCTCCGATGTAGAACGAAAGCGACTATTTAAATTTGATCCTCATAAGCATCCTGACACTGACAAAGCAAAAGAACTGTATAGCAAAGCGGCCACAGATCTTACCTATGAGAAACTCGCTTCTCTATCGCGGCATATCTTAAATGCAGGCTTGAGCGTCATCGTTGATGCAACAAACCTACAACTGTGGCAACGCAATTTTATTCAAGACGTCGCCGATGAAAACGGCGTGCCGATGGTCATTGCTGACTGCCAAGCCAGTATGAGCTTAATAGAGAGTTGGATTCATCAACGTGAAGATGAGGATCATGACGCGTCTGATGCAAGCTTTGAGATCGTTGACGCTCAGATACATAGCCAAGATACTTTAACTGAAGAGGAACAGAAAAAGACCTTCGTTGTGCATAGTGAAATATTAGAAGAGACCAATGAACTGGTGAGTGAGATTCGTAAGAACTTACTTAATTAGTCTAGGCATAAAACAAAAAAAGCGGCCTTATGAGCCGCTTTCTTGTGGAACTTAGCTTGTATTCGCTAGTTTATAGTCGCCAAGGATGTTTGATCTAGCTGATGCATATCCGGCAGAGCTTCATTAAGCTCAGTAATCGGATTAAAACGCACAGTGCCTTGATATACAGCGCGGCACTCTCCTGGAGCAGTACCTTCGCAGTGTCCTAATGCCGCTTCTTTCGCCTTTGTGGGGCTACTAAAAGGTCCAATAAACTGCCTATTTTCTAAGTAAAAATAACCACTTTGCTCTAACTCTAGCGTCTCTTCCACCGTAATGATGTCATCGCGCGTGTCGTTGGCAGGTATCATAAGCACCTCCATTTGAATGTGTGATTATAGTTTTTTCAGCCATCTAAATCCGTGGTTTTAAAATAACTGAGAGAGAGACGTTATCACGCAACTTCACAAATTGCGAATTTATCCCCCGCTAACTTGATTTAACTCTATACAAGGTTTCGTATAACACTGGAACTAAAATCAGGGTCAGGATAGTAGAAAATAGCAGTCCTGCAATAATTGCAACGGCCATCGGCTCCCACATCAATCCACCACCAAAATATAAAGGTAACATGCCTAACACTGTGGTTGCGGTTGTTAAAAGAATAGGCCGCAAGCGTCGTTTTCCTGCCATAACAATCGCGTCATAAGGCGCTAAGCCGTTGTCATTGATCTCTAATTCAATACGTTCGAGTAATACAATCGCATTATTTATAACGATACCAGCCAGTGAAATCACACCAAGTAGCGTCATGAACCCAA
>NZ_LWFH01001319.1:0-950 GCF_001635725.1 Oleiphilus sp. HI0066 | reverse complement strand
CGTTTTATTTCGCCCAAAACGTTCAACCTTAAAAAGCCGTTCACAAGTAAGTCTTGAACGAACGTACAAGTTTAAAAACAGCGGTCAGACATGGACAGGCGTTCCAGTTATCGCTGCGAATATGGACACCGTTGGCACATTCGAAATGGCTGAAAGATTAGCCAGCTATAAAATGTTAACGGCAATGCACAAGCATTACACCGTTGAAGAGTGGACTGAGTGGCTTGGTAAGCAAGAAGATTCAATCTACGATCACATCATGGTGTCTTCAGGTACGTCTGATGCTGACTTCGATAAAGTAAAGGCCATTGTTTTAGCGAACCCTAAGCTACGTTTCATTTGTATTGACGTTGCGAACGGTTACTCCCAGCACTTTGTTGATTTCTTGCGCCGTGCGCGAGCTGATTTCCCAAGTATGATTATCATTGCGGGTAACGTTGTAACGGGTGAGATGGCAGAAGAGTTAATTCTATCTGGTGCGGATGTTGTTAAAGTCGGTATCGGTCCTGGTTCTGTTTGTACAACACGTGTGAAAACTGGTGTGGGTTACCCGCAGTTGTCTGCAGCAATTGAATGTGCTGATGCGGCGCATGGCCTTGGTGGTCACGTGATCTCTGACGGTGGTTGTACTTGTGCGGGCGATGTATCAAAAGCATTTGGTGCAGGTTCTGATTTCGTCATGCTTGGCGGTATGCTTGCGGGTCACGAAGAGTCTGGTGGTGAGCTAGTCGAGCGCGATGGCAAGATGTATAAGCTGTTCTACGGTATGTCATCATCAACTGCAATGAACAAGCACTCTGGCGGCGTTGCAAACTACCGTGCGTCAGAAGGTAAAACTGTTGAAATGCCATTTAAAGGGCCGGTCGATAACACAGTTCAAGATATTCTTGGTGGTGTTCGTTCAACATGTACCTATGTTGGCGCAGATAGCTTGAAAGAGCTTTCGAAGC
>NZ_LWFH01001318.1:0-880 GCF_001635725.1 Oleiphilus sp. HI0066 | reverse complement strand
CACGAGATGCTTGGATACGGTCAGATTCAGTACCAGAAGATTGCGTCTCTAACGCAGCAGCAAACTTCATTGGCTCAGAAATATTATCGGCAATTGGCGCTTTAGGCTTCTCTGCCTCTAATAAATCACTGTCTGTTACAGAGGGTGCGCCCGACCCAGAGCCTCCTACAGCGTGATAATAATAATGGTCGCTCTGATCTTTCAGATAGTAGGTTGCTGGATAAAATGTGTAGTCTTGGCGAGAGTTATCGGCACAATCGTCTGCACCACTCTCTTTACAAACCATGTCAGCATCGCGAATATCGTAATCCCAATAAGATTCCGTTTTAGTAGATGTATCTAAGTCTGCAAATAAGTTAACCGTACGTGTACCAAAAGCCGTTGTGACTGGCTCAACTAAGGTTGCTGTCACACTCGCATCTGTAAAGGTATAGCCATTGGTTTTCGCAACGCTATCAAACTCAGCATTAGTAAAGGTCGGCCAAGGATCATAGGTCACACTTGGGTCGTAATATGCCGTGTTGTATGCGGAACTTTTTGCTGATGCGTACTGTGCAATAGGGGGTATTGCATAGCGGTTGCTATAGAGGCGGCGACCGTCATACCCGCCTGTATCTACGCCGTTGGCAAATACGTAAGCATACTGGCCGTAGCCACCACTATTGAGGTAATCACCGTTTGAGTCTACAAAATTACCATCGCTTCTCAAACGCGGTGTACCATCATTGACAGGGAAAGATAGCTCCCAGTCCATACTACCGGAGTCATCAATCGCGAACATTAGGTTATGTTTCACAGACGAGCCTAACCATAATGGCTGGTCTGCTAACTGACCTGGAGCAGAATAAGCAATAGTAGGTGCGGTCAGATATGTGACCAG
>NZ_LWFH01001317.1:0-1204 GCF_001635725.1 Oleiphilus sp. HI0066 | reverse complement strand
TTCGCTTCTGGGAAATCTAAGTCTGAAAGAGCGGTTGGAGACACCCATTGCAAAGGCTGGCCTTCACACCCACGCGCATCTCCTTCAAAGCCATCAACATTCCAAACATCGAGGAAAACGTGCTTTTCGCTATAGTCGTGACGAATTTGAATTAAAGGAGAGATATCAGACCTGATATCTATTCCAAGCTCTTCGTTTAATTCTCGCTTAAGAGCTTGTTGAACCGTCTCGTAAGATTCGACTTTCCCGCCGGGAAATTCCCAGAGGCCGCCTTGATGAGCATCGTCAGCACGCTTACTGATCAAGATATTAGCACCGTGCTTTGAGGGTTGCCGAATTACCGCAACCGCGACATGAACACGTTTAGTGCCCGACATACCTTAGGTTCTATATTCCGCGTTGATAGTGACGTATTGATGAGACAAGTCAGTTGTCCATACTGTCTCATTAACTATTCCTCGGTTCAGAACAAGTCTGATAAGAATCTCTTCTTCATCCATGATCGCTTGTCCTTTCTCTTCAGAATAACTCTGAGCACGCCCCCCATTCTCAACCAACATTACGTCACCCAAATAAATCTGGACCTTATCAAGATCCAAGTTATCAATAGGCGCACGTCCTAACGCGGCCAAAATACGTCCCCAGTTTGGATCACTCGCAAACAGGGCGGTTTTAACGAGAGGAGAATGAGCAATGGTATAGGCTAAATCGAGAGCTTCATTAGCACTGTTCGCCTGCTCAACCTGAATAGTGACAAACTTAGTAGCACCTTCGCCATCGCGAACAATCGCGTGAGCAAGTTCAAGATAGATATCTGACAAAGCAGTTTTGAAGGATACGTAATCAGCATCGTTTTTTGATATTTCAACATCCATCGCTTGGCCAGTCGCAATCAACATACAAGCATCATTTGTCGAAGTATCACCATCAATAGTAATGCGATTGAAAGACCGATCCGCCAACTCAGAAGAAAGTTCGTTTAAGAGATCTTGCGGAAGCTTAGCGTCTGTCGAGATAAAACAAAGCATCGTCGCCATATTCGGCTTAATCATGCCAGCGCCTTTGCTAATACCGTTAATGGTCACGGTTTTGCCAGCATATTCTAGCTGAACAGAAGCGCCTTTTGGGCGCGTATCTGTTGTCATAATGCCAAGGCCTGCATCATGCCAAGCCTTATCATTCAAAGCGTTTTTTAATGATGGCG
>NZ_LWFH01001316.1:0-1129 GCF_001635725.1 Oleiphilus sp. HI0066 | reverse complement strand
TTGCTAGCGTCGTCCTCAATACGCTAGCCGAACACAATATTGATCCACTCCCTGTGCAAAAGGCATTTGGACTGAATAATGAACACCTCAGCACACCAGACGCACGAATCAGTATTCCTAAGTATATGAGACTAGGGAGAGAAGCCGCTCGCATGACTCGAAGTCCATCAATTGGCTTAGAATTTGGAAGAAACACCTTAGATAGCCATATTGGGCTTGCGGGATATACAGCGGCCTGCGCGCCAACACTTCAACAATCCTTGTCACATATCATTGATATGGAGCTACTAAACAGTCGCAACACTAGGGGAAAGTCATCTCATTTTATGAAAGATGGCCGGCTTCATTGTCAGTTTTATTCCATTAGCCCATACAATAGGTATAACTATTTTGTTGTCGACACGATGCTCGCCTCATGGTGGTCTTTCACTCAACGTCATTGCCCCGAAGCTGAATGTCACCATATTGAGATCGAATACCCTTTGCCATCATACAAAGAAGATTTCGAAGACTTTTTTCAATGCCCCGTTTTATTTGGCCAATCAAAAAATGCATTGATCCTTAAGCGAGGACACGAGACATTCGCACTCAATCAGTCCCATCAACCAACATTCTCAAAAATGCAGGCTATATGCGAACAAGAACTTATGACTTGGAAATCAGGAAAAAGCATTTCAGACCAAGTCATAGATTTGATCTCTGAAAATCTTAGCGGTAAACCACCGGAAATTGACTTGATAGGGAAAAAACTTGGATTAGCAGGCTGGACGCTTAGAAGAAAACTAGCGCAGGAAGGTCATCATTATCAAACACTATTAGATAATACACGTAACGCCTTGGCTCAGAGCTATGTGAGAGATACAGGGCTCAACTTCACTGAAATTACGTTTATTCTAGGATTTTCTTCACCATCATCATTTCAGCGCGCGTTCAAACGTTGGACAGGCATAAGTCCAGGCGCTTACCGAAGAGACATAAAGAAAAAGGAATTTTGACATAAGGAATTTAAAGTGGCGGACCGGACGGGACTCGAACCCGCGACCCCCGGCGTGACAGGCCGGTATTCTAACCAACTGAACTACCGGTCCGCATCTTTAAAACTAAGACCTAAAGAGTCGACTTTAGGATT
>NZ_LWFH01001315.1:0-1463 GCF_001635725.1 Oleiphilus sp. HI0066 | reverse complement strand
GGGTTTAAAGATGACTCAGCGCCATCAAACGCTATGGAGGAAAGGCTTACAGAATTAACGATTTCAAAACGCGCACTGAAGCGATCTGCGTGCACAGCAAGAGATAACATCGTGAGAGATGCCGTCATCAGGATATGCTTTAAACCAAAACACGCAGACATGTCGAAGCCCCAAAAATTTAGGACTTCGAGTATAGGACAGATTTGTAACACTGCAACACAAAAAGTTACGCAATGTTACATAAGCCCGTTTTGCCCGGCAAAAGGTGCCTAGCACGTCAACTAAAAGACGATATCCTCTATGAACACAACGCCATCTTTACCATCAGAATAAAAACATGTTGGTTCAATCGTTTTAAGATCACGATCAGCCAAATCATTCTCATTAACTGAAACGCAGTACTTCCCTGGCAGCAAGCCTGACAGCAAATACACCCCATCATATTCGGAGCGCGTCAAAGCTACTTGATCACCCGCCTCATTAAGCACCTCTACCCTTACCGTGCTTAAAGGTCGTTGCTGTCCATTCTGTTTCACAAACAAACTGCCTTCGACTTCAAAGGTATAGGCCAAAGGAATATCTTGCTGTAACACTGAGCCTGCGTGGGTGTAAACAAAGAACGGGCCGGATGCAGCTTTTATAAACGGGTCTTCAATACTCTTTTCTTCAATCTCAATTTTTTCCATTTGAAGATGATCAATCCCTTTCAGAACGACGACACCGTCATCGCCTGTTTCAAACGTTCGCCATTTACTCTTACCCTTAAATCGAATACCCGGCAAAGTTTCTTCACCTTCATCAAACATCTGATTATCGTTTTCATCAATAAATACTCGCGCATTTAACGATGCACTATTGACTGAACTTTCATTCGATAAGAAGTGACTATCTCTCTTCGCGTCATAGCCAACGGAAGTACTAAGCGTTGCACCTAGATAAGCGAACCCATCGGTATTGAAGCCAGCACTGCCCGACACGGAAAATTTCTCAAACTCCCAAGTTAGGGTGTTGTCATTGCTGAATAAATCTTTACCTGTGAAGTTATAAGCCACTGAACCAGTGTAATTGATGTTGCTGGCGAACTTATGCGACGCTGAAAAAGAAAGGCTATTCACGCTAGATGAGGGGGCGACACTATACGCAATAGAACCCTTATAACGCCACCCTTCCCAGCGTCTTGTGGCGCTGAAGCCACCGTCTGTTCGCGAGATATCTGAGCTCCCTGATGATTTAAAATACAAAAGCTCGTTTACGAATTGATATCCCGCCCACCCCGTTGCTTTGCGCAGGTTAGTCGTGAAGTTTCCGTCGCCATCCACAAATGAGCGATCTCTGAATTCTAAATCCACAGACAAAGCACTCGGCAGGCCGACTAAAAATGATCGATCAAGACGAAGTGCATACTCAGAATCTAATTTACCATTTTGATTACGGTCACTAATTAGATCAGAGAACTTGGATGC
>NZ_LWFH01001314.1:0-1123 GCF_001635725.1 Oleiphilus sp. HI0066 | reverse complement strand
GGAAACCTGCCGCCTCAACACCTTTACCTGAAGGACCGTGACAAGCGATACATGCTGCCATTTTAGTAGCTGGGTTACCGGCACGGTAAAGAGCGCGACCTTCTTCAACTAATTCTGGATCCGCTTGACCAACTGTTGTTGTTTGCGCCGCAAAGTACGCTGCAACATCTGCCATGTCTTGGTCACTAAAACCATCTAAAAGACCCGTCATTTCAACAATCACACGACGACCTTCTTTTTGATCATACATTTGCTTTAGCAAGTATCTCTCGCCTTGACCTGCTAACTTAGGGAAGTTACCCGCCGCACTATTACCATCTGCACCATGACATGCAGCACATACCGCAGACTTGTCTTTACCAGCTTGCACATCGCCTACAACTTCAGCAGAAACAAATGCAGAGCTGCTTAGACCTAATGCAACTACCAACCCCTTAAACAACTTATTCATAATTTGCGCGCTCACTCTAATAAATTCGCCATTCACTGCGGCTTTATTCTTCTATTATTTCGCCAACCTGACCTTCAGTAATTATATCGACTGATTAAGATCTCACAAGAAAGATCAGGCAAAAAAAGTGGGGGTATTATACACTAAGCCCCCAGTGATAAAAGACTTTAAGTCAGTACCAATGAGTATCAATGCATGAGTGACCAAGCAAAACCTGCCACCTTATTTCGACTCGCCTATGATTCTGCCGCATTTATGCAAAGCGGCTCAAAACTTTCAAACTGTCCGAGTGATAACGGAATCGAAATTGCCTTTGCTGGCAGGTCAAATGCCGGAAAGTCCTCTGCTATTAATAGCATCACTCAAAACAAGAAACTGGCGCGCACAAGTAAAACACCTGGTCGCACGCAACTGATCAATTTCTTCTCCCTAGATATAGAAGGCGTGCGCTTGGTCGACTTACCGGGTTACGGCTATGCAAAAGTGTCCCTAGACATGAAGGAAGCATGGGGACGCCACCTTGAAGATTACCTTCAAAACAGAGACAGCCTAGTAGGCTTAGTGCTGATTATGGATATCCGAAAGCCCCTTACAGAGTTCGACACGATGCTGCTCGACTGGAGCAAAAAGAGCGAACTCAGTACAACCATTCTTTTGACGAAAGCAGACAAA
>NZ_LWFH01001313.1:0-1093 GCF_001635725.1 Oleiphilus sp. HI0066 | reverse complement strand
TCGCGATAAATCATCATCGTATTCGACCAATTGTTATCGCAATGACTTTCGTTGTCACTTGCGCATATAAAAACAGATTGGTTTTCTTTAATCGCGAGGCTGCGCGCATACATGATGGCTTGAATAACAGTGCGTGCATTTTGCTCGACACGTTGTTTTTCAATAAACGAAAAACTACCAAATGAAATGCCAAATGTGATGGCGATGATTGTAAAAGCGATGAGAAGCTCGAGTAGCGTAAAGCCACGCGAGTAATGCGAAGAATATGTCATAACATCAATCCTTGATGAGAATAAAAAGTTGAGTCAATCCTTTAACTCGTGCTCCATTTTCATCAGCCAGCGCGTAGAATACAAGCGCATATTTTTAAGGGGATTTGAATGAAGGCGATTGTTGTTGGTGCGGGTGTGATTGGCATGTTGCAGGCTCGTGATTTGGCACACAATGGGTTTGATGTGGTTTTGTATGACCAAGGCCAACTAGGGCGCGAAGCGAGCTGGGCAGGGGGAGGAATTATCTCTCCGTTATATCCCTGGCGTTATTTGGCTCCAGTGACAGCGCTCGCAAAGCGCTCGCAAGCTATCTACGCCGAGCTGATTGAAGATCTCGAAGCGGAAAGTGGTATCGATCCAGAGATTAGCCATCACGGCTTATTAGTGTTGAATGTTGAAGACCAACAGGCTGCGCTTAACTGGGCCGAGAATAATGCCTCTTGGATGGAAACAATTTCTGCCGAACATCTCTATGATCTAGAGCCAAAACTGAAAACAGGTTTTGCATCGTCTTTGTGGATGCCAAAGGTTGCGAGTGTTCGTAATCCGCGCTTATTAAGAGCCTTAAGGACCATCATGAATCTTCACGCGGCCATTACCGTGCGTGAGAATCAAAAGATTGCAGGGATTGATGAGGGTAGAGTGAGCTTGCTCTCTGGCGAAATAGATTATGCTGACTTAGTTGTGGTTTGCTCGGGGGCATGGACATCTCAGCTCATGCCTCAGATCTCGTCAGAGATTGAACCTGTGAAAGGCCAAATGCTGGTGTTTGATGCGCCAGTCGGTTTAGTCAATCGCGTAGTGTTGAGTGATGGCCGATA
>NZ_LWFH01001312.1:0-1153 GCF_001635725.1 Oleiphilus sp. HI0066 | reverse complement strand
TACTTCTTCTGTTTTGGTTAACTCAAGATCAGCGGCTAACTCGTAAGATGCTCCTTGGTAAGAAATACCAGCCAAGACTTTTGGTTTTAGCTCAATATCGATTCCCTCCGGTGCAAAACCCGGACCCAAGTTAGTGTTGTCTCGACCCGGTTTGGTGGTGATCTCCATTGGCACAACGTTGATCACTGAGAGGCCAACCAATAATTGCTCGTCATCATCTAAGAAACTCGCCACGCCTAGATCAAGGTTGAATTTCGATTCACTCACTTTGGTATCTTCAAGATCGTCAGATTCAAACTCATCAACGCTCGTTACAAAGTCATAAGCACGTAGATCGACCATTTTAGGTGACACGCCTAGCGCATAGTCGTGACCAAAAAACGTAAAGTTATGCGACATCGACAAACCAACTTGCGAGTATGCTGAACCAACGGCGCGCACGGTTGACTGTAACTGATCCGCGTCATTCGCTGTGTCATACAGAGCGTTAACATCATCGATGTCTGTAATCACGGTGTTACGCGCTAGGTCTTCTAGTTGATCAAGCGTGGTTTGATCGTTGTAATTGATTTTTGCTGCAATACGAGCAGAACCAGAGACAAACAAACCTGCGCCGAAACGCTGGCTAGGTATCAACGCTGACACACCCATGCCGAGATCGACACGCGCTTGTTCTTGATCAATTTTTTGAAGCTCGTTGTTCAGTGCACGCGTTCTATTCGCTAATTCTGTTTGAGCAGCGGCTAAGCCTGCACCACCGCCCGCAATATTGTTTTCAACGTCAGTAATCGCACCTTCAAATGGTTTGATGAAATCATCATCGAAGTCATCCACGACATCGCGAAGCTCAGCTTCATCACTTGCTATTGCGTTTACTGATGGAAGTAACATGCCAAATCCATCGCGTTTTTCAGGCTGTTTTACCGCCAGTAAAGCCGGATTAAAAAAGCCTGCCGCAGCAGGACGTGCAGACGCAACGCCTACACCACCCATCGCCATCGCGCGACTATCAATAAAATTTGGTGCACCTGCAAATGCTTGTGCTGCAAAGAAAAAGCTGCCTGAAACAAACAAGGCACTCTTTTTAATGTATGTCATGATTCATCCTTTCAATCGTTATTATTTCGCCTCTTCTAGGCGCGATAATTTGAGT
>NZ_LWFH01001311.1:0-22410 GCF_001635725.1 Oleiphilus sp. HI0066 | reverse complement strand
TATAATAAGCTGTTATGTTTTTGAAATAGCAGATATTAATCCGCAATGTTCTACAAAAGGTTTGAAGTCTTTATCCGTAAATAGCAGCGGCAATTTATTATCTATGCAAAAGGTCGCAATGATTACGTCCGCTGTCTTTCTGACCGTAATACCTTTCTTTCTCAGCAAACGGTAATAGTCTGCACACTCAACAACCATCCTATTGCCTAGCATCTCATACTGGTCTAATTTGCTTAGCAGTTTCTTTGTCTTGCTGTAGTCCTTATCACTCTTTATGCCTTGTAATATTTCCAGCAAAATCAAATCGCCCAGAGCAACGTTTCCTTCCATAAGCTGTTTATCTAGCTCATCAGTAAAAGGGCTTGTTACACCATTAAAGTAGTCAATCCAAACGCTTGTATCAGCAATAATCACTTATCGCCTCGCATTTCGTCTAAATCACCTTCCCAGTGTATTTTTCCTCTTAAACTCCGCACAGCTTGCTGCTGGTTTAATTTAATAAGCAACTTCAAGCCTTCTTCAACTGCGTCCTTTTTTGTGTTTAAGCCACTTACTTTTAAGGCATTTGCCATTAAATCATCATCAATTACAATATTCGTTCTCATAAATCACCAGTGTGTATTACATAAAGTATATATACACATTAACATAAATAAGAAACATAACAAGGCTATCTTGCATCGCCCCACGAGGCGTGGGGCTGGACAGCTAAAGCTTCGCATTATCTGCCGCAAATAGCGGCGTTATAGGTAAAGGAATTACTCTAAATGGGAAAAAGGGTACGTAAACATAGAGATAAAAAGACGAAGAAATCGTCAAAAAAATCCTGTTATCCTATTTATCAGGTGATTTCATTTTTGCTTGGGTTAGTTGGTTTTCTTATTTTGGCTTGGTGTGGTTATAAAATGGGAAACCCTTTTCCATATGCTTCATACATCGGATTAGGTTTAGTGGTATCAGCCACTTTCATAAGTATTATCTTTGATAAAAGTAAGTGGTCAAAAAATCGCGATGACTACCCAGATAATTTGGGGGGGCATGATGGCGGCGCCCACTAATGGCTATAGCAAAGCCATTTTGCCTCGCCAGCAAGCTGGCTGACAAAATTCCGCAAATGGCGGCGCTAATAAGTACTAAGAATGAAAAGCGGACATTGGTTTTCCATTCGCAAATAGACAAGAGCAGACCTTGGCGTTTATTCATTCTCGATGCCTGCGTCAAGAGGGAGATGCCGGACTTTGATCTTTACTAACAATCGCTTATAGGTTGAGGTCGACTTTGCGTATAAGCGCCGTTGTAATCTTGATGGGTAATAAAAGCATCTTGTTAATATCAAACTAGGCTTTAATTAGAGTAGTCATATTTTAATAAGCGAGTTAAATGAAAATTAAAGAAGAATGGTTAGGGTTCGGGCCCTTATGTCTTTTGCTAGGTATTCCTGGGTTATTTTTGTTTCAACCATACCCTAGCTACGACGAACTCAAGGTTGTGAAAGGAACTGTCACAGAGTACCACTGGCAACCATCAGGATCTTCGAAGGGGATGGGGGCTAAATACATATACGTTTCTACAGGAACTGATTTGTTGAAATTTGGTGTCAGTACAGGGAAAAACGCCATCGTTGTTGGGGCGCCCATCATTGTTAGAGTTCGGGGGAACGAAGCATGGGAGCTAGAGCAAAATGATCGAGTTATTTATACATACGAGCAAACCGTCTCTGATGCTGATCGGATAAATAAGTGGATGAAACCGACGGTTGTTATGTCTGTGCTAGTTGGTGTTTTTCTTACACCATTATGGGTTAAGAACAGACGTAAGAATCGCTCGAAGATCAGATCTTTGTTTTGAAAAGAAAGTCGCTAGATTTATTTTATTAAGAGTGTACTCAACGTCCGCTTCTGTCTAACTCCGTGCATTGCACTTTAAACAATAGATGATGTGCTTCGCTTACCCTTCGGGTCGACCGTTGGTCGTTCAACGCACTAAAGCGCTTTTGTGCTGCCTGCGCGGAAGTGACTTGATAGTAAACACTGCGTATTACCTCATTCTCAAAAGTCGAACGAAGGGACAATCCCGTCGAGCGCGTAAGCGATCCGGGTCGCCTTTAGATGAAGGTGAATTGCGAAGCAAGAGAGGCTGGCATGTGCCATCTTAAGACCTTTGGCGAAACAAAGGTCTCAAGGCGCTGTCGGTCGCCACCGACAGGAAAAGAAGAATTAGCCCAGTGCTATATTAGAAAAATTTTAGTGACTGATGTTGGCTCAACAAATTGCATAGAGTGCGATCAGAAAACCTCAAAACCTAAACGCTAACCCCACATATTCTTTATGATTGCATTCAGCGCATCACATCTTTTAGGTAACTCTCTATTTTTCTTTCTAATCAAATATAGGTTTTCCTTCACGGCTTGTTTCGGCTTTAAAACTTGCAGTAATTCTGGGCTATGAAAACTGTCGATGGCGCTTTTAGGCAGCACTGTGAAGCCAATACCGCGAGTTAAGGGTTCTAGGATTTGGCTGATTTGGTTGATTGATCCGACGACGGGGATTTTAGCGATGTCCAATTGCTTTAGTTCTGGCTCTTCACATTTTCGAAAATACAGCGACAAATAATGTTCTGCATCTGGGTGAGATATTAGTCCGGAGTCTAAGAGCAGTTGCTTCCAGCTTTGCTTGATGTTTGTTTTTTTGGGGAGTACCAAGCACAGCTCCTCTTGGCCTAGCTTTTCGAATTCAAAAAAACTTTCGTTAGGGATGTCTGTCACGATTCCCTGATCGACATGCTCGTTCTTAATGTCGCTCAATATTAGGTGGTTTGGAGCCGCTGTGAGATTTAGATGAATATTCGGCTGTTGCTGTTGAAGCGTTAAGAGCTGTGGATATAGAAGCAAAGCCAGTGAACCTGAACAAGCCAGGGAGCATTTGCCTGAGTCGGGGTCATCAAAGTTCAATTACTCAAAGAGAGACCTTTCATCGCTCATGCGTTGTTTCGCGAAGCGATAGACTAATCGACCCTGTTCCGTTATTGCGAATGACTTGTTGTTTCGTTTGATTAAATCATGACCGCAAGCTTCTTCTAGTTTATTGACGTGCTGGCTTACGCCGGGTTGTGTCATAAACAGTTTTTCTGCGGTTTGTGTAAAGTGCCCCGTATCAACGAGCGTTATAAAGGTTTTTAGCCAGGTCGGATTCAGCATATTTAAGTAAATAAATTTATATTATTAATCTGATAATGATTGATAATTTTATCTAATCAATCATTCATTCTTTCTATCATTCTCTTATCAACTACATTAAACGGGTCAGAGAGAGTTAGGATTCAGTGATGAAAATGAATCATGTTGGGATTATGGTTGGCGACATGGATCAAGCGGTTGAGTTTTACACCAAAGCGCTAGGTCTTAGAGTGGTTATGAACAATACGAAGGTCATCGAAGAGCGAGAGTCTGCGATTGGTCGTATGTGTATTGCGGTATTTGGGGAAGGATTTAAAGGCTTCAATATTGCTCATCTTGTTACAAATGATGGTATTGGTGTTGAGTTGTTTGAGATGGTTGATCGCGAGGAGCGTCATAACGTAGATTTCTCTCGTCTTGGCATTTTTCACTTCTGCCTTCAGCTGCCAAAAGAGCAGTTTGATACAGCGATTAAACGCGTAGAAGAATACGGTGGAAAAGTGCGTATGGATATTATGCGTTACCACCCTAAAGACGAGCTAAAACAAGCGCAGATGGTTTACTTGGAAGATCCCTTCGGTAACTTGTTCGAGTTCTATTCACACTCTTATGAAGATACTTATGCTTCAGACTACGAGTAAAATAAAGGGGGGGGTAGACAATGTTCTACCCCTTATTTTGCCCACCAATTTTCAACGCCTAATTTGTAGGGGAGTGGTTCGGTTAAACGCTCAAATCGGTCCCAATATGCAACGCGGTGTACTCCAATATGCCAGTTAGGCACGATGTAATGCTCATTGAGCAATACGCGATCTAGAGCATGCATGATGGTAATAACTTCTCGTTCGGAAGTTACCTGGAGAAGTTGAGCGATTAGCGCGTCGATTGCTGGGTTATTAATGCCTGCGTAGTTAAAGCTGCCTTCTACATCGACCAGATCGCTATGGTAGTAGTCGCGTTGTTCGTAGCTTGGTGCATTACCTTGGCTAAGCACAAAGGTCATCATGTCGAAATCGAAATTATCGAGTCTGGCTTTGTACTGCGCGCTTTCCACTAGGCGTGGGTTAGCTTTAATGCCAACACGCTCGAGGTTCTTAATGAAGGGCAGAATGATACGTTTTAGTCCTGCTTGACGATAAATGAATTCAAATTCGAAGGGCTTATCTGTTTCGGTATGAATCAGTTGCTTACCATCTAATTTCCAGCCTGCTTCTTTCAGTAGATTCATTGCTGCACGCATCTTCTTGCGTATATTGCCGTCGCCTTTGCTTTGCTCGAAGCCAAATTCCTTATTAAACACGCTCGCTGGAAGTTGGGTTTTAAATGGCTCAAGTAAGGCAAGTTCTGCTTCAGAGGGAAGTCCTGAACTTGCATATCGTGAGTTCGGGAAGTAGCTCAGATTGCGCGTGTAGGCATTATGGAAAAGGGCTGCGTTGGTCCATTCGAAATCAAACAGGTGTGAAAGCGCTTGGCGCACGCGTCTATCAGAGAATAAATCACGACGCGTGTTAAAAAAGAAGCCTTGTGTTCCTGATGGAATCGAGTGCGGGATGGCTTCTTTGATGACTTTGCCGCTATTGAGAGCAGGGAAGTCATACCCCTGTGCCCAGTTTTTTGCGGTGTAGTCATAGAAGATATCAAACTCGTCTGACTTAAACGCTTCGAATGCGATGGATTGATCACGGTAAAAATCAAAGCGCACTTGATCGAAGTTAAACCGGCCTTGGTAAACGTTTAAGTCCTTACCCCAAAAGTCTGGTACGCGTTCTAAGGTAATGCTTGATCCGATATCGACCTTTCCTATTTTATAAGGGCCGCTCAGCAGGGGAGTAACTTCTGATGAGGTCTCAAAATCTTTGCTTTCCCAAAAGTGCTTTGGCAAAACAGGGAGCTCGCCTGTTCTGAAAATTGCTTGTTTGGCTGCGCCGCTTTTTAAAGTGAAACGTACGGTGTCGGTGTCGATCGCAGCCACGCTTTCTACATCTAATAAGCTTTGTTGGTAGCGTGGGTGGCCTTTCTCAATGAGTGTGTAGAAAGAATAAACCACGTCTTCAGCATCGATAGGGTGCCCATCATGAAAACGCGCTTCGTTTCGAATGTCATATTCGACCCAAGCATAGTTGTCGGGGTAGCGAATGGTTTGCGCGATTAATCCGTAAGCGGTTTGAACTTCATCGGCAGAAGAGGCGTAGCTGCCTGTTCCTGCCATGAGCGGTTCATTCAGCTCAGAAAACTCATACATAAACAAACCTGGCGTATTGAACGGGCTTGTACCTTTAAGTGTGTAGGGGTTGAGTGAGTCAAAAGTGCCGAAGCCCATTAGACGTAAAGTTCCGCCTTTTGGTGCGTTAGGGTTTACCCAGTCAAAATGTGTAAAGCCTTCATCGTATTTTGCAGAACCATAGAGAGAAAGCGCATGCCCTGAAATGATTGTTGGCTTAGGAGCTTCGGATTCACTGTGCGCGTATTGGCTCAGTAATAGAAGGCTCAAAAGAATGAAAAGAGTGTTTGCCATAGTTTGAGCCTTAGGTCCTTTTAAGATGCTTAAAGTAAGTCGGTAATAGGGTTGGAAGACCAAGGGGGAGTATACAGGGCTTCCATTTCCGAGGCACTTACAGCACTAAAGTGTGCGTGTTGCCATACTGGCTTTTTGTCTTTATCGATCAAAAGCGCTCTAACGCCTTCAGCAAACTCTGGGTGGCGCACAAGGTTGGTTGCAAGTATTAACTCAGAGCTGAATACTTCTTTCAAACTTGCGTATCGGAAACGTCTGAGTTGCTCGAAGATCACTAACATAGATTGTGGTGAGCCTGCATTCATCGTGGCAATCGCTTTGCTCAACCAAGGGCTTGCGTCTTTGATGCTATTTAGGTCATGAACAATATCGCCAAGCCCTCCTGTTTGGCATATGCCCTCGAGTAAACTCTCATGGTGCGATAAGTTCGAATCAACTGAGTTTTCGCAGCCAAGTTCGTCGATGATTTGGCTAACAAGCGCATGGTTATCTTTGGTTTTCCATGATGCAGCAGCCAAAGCGCTTTGTAAGCTTTCGAGTTTTTCGTTTGCAATGAAATGATCTGCGATGCCAAGTGTCAGCGCGTCCGTTGCATTAATACTTGCTCCTGTTAGCGCAAAGAATATTCCCAAACCACGTGGCATTCGACTCAAGAAATAAGTACCACCTACGTCAGGAAACAAACCAATGGTAATTTCGGGCATTGCGATGCGAGAAGTTTCCGTGATCACACGATGACTGGCTCCAGCCATCAACCCAAGTCCACCGCCCATGACAATGCCTTTGCCTAAACAGATGATTGGTTTTTCATAGGTGTGGATTAAATAATTGAGTTGGTACTCTTCTAAGAAGAAGGTTTCAGCGTATTCGCACACGCCATCTTTAGGGTTAAGGGAAGATTCATACAGAGCCTGCACATCTCCGCCGGCACAGAATGCTTTTTCTCCGCTGCCTGACAGAATGATACAGGCAATTGTTTTGTCTTCACGCCATGTATCAAGCTGCTCACGCAAGAGGCGAATCATTTCAAGATTTAAGCTGTTGAGTGCTTTTTCTTGATTCAGAATAAGACGGCCAATACGTCCTTTTTTGGCTTCAATTTCTTCAACAATGACTAGCGGAGATGACATTCCAAAACCCTTATTATTATGTATTCAAATGATATTTAGTTACGACCACGATGGGCTACGTTTTTCTAGGAAGGCATTGGTACCTTCGAGCTGATTCGCTTCGCCAATTAGATCAATGAATTCGCTGCGTTCATCAATTAGCCCTTGAGCAATCGCCTTTTCGCGAGGAGCAGTCATTAAACGTTTACAGGCGCGAATGGCATCGGGGCTTTGCTCTGCGGTTTGTTTCGCTAGTTCTATTGCGCGCGCTGTTGCCGCACCTTTGGCAGTGGTTTCTTGGGTTAGGCCAATTGTTAACGCGCGCTCTGCATCGATGCGTTCACCCAAAAGAATAATGCGACTTGCCCACGCTTCGCCAACTAACCACGACAAACGTTGTGTGCCGCCTGCACAAGGGAGTAGTCCTACTTTCGCCTCTGGGAGTGCAAGCTGTGCGTGTTCTTCTGCGATACGAATGTCGCAAGCTAGGGCGCACTCGAGCCCGCCACCCATCGCATAGCCATTAATCGCCGCGATAGTCACCCCGCTAAACGAAGCGAGAGCCTCAAAGGCTTCACCGAATGCTTCGGCCACTTCTTTTGAATAAGCTTTGTCGCCACCGGAAAATTGCTTCAAATCTGCACCTGCAGAGAAGAATTTTTCACCTTGACCATACACAACAATGGCGACGATTTCGCCAGACTCTTCAGCTTGTTCTACGACTGATTTCAGACCGTTTAAGCTTTCAATAGTCCAGGTATTTGCAGGTGGGTTGTTGATTGTGATGACTAAAACAGAGCCTTGTTGCTCTGTTGCAATAAGAGGTGTGGGGCTGTTGATGCTCATGTTCACTCCTAACTTGATTTATTATAAAACACTTATGCCTAGGTTCATGCTCGAGCTTACATCTGAATCAGGGCTAGGTTTGGATCGTTGAGTAGTTTGCGGGCAATAATGACGCGCATGATTTCATTCGTGCCTTCGAGAATTCTATGCACGCGGCAATCTCTAAAGTGACGTTCTAAGGGGTACTCTTTGATGTAGCCGTAACCGCCATGAATTTGCAGGGCTTCATCACATAGTGTAAAGCAGACATCCGTTGCGAAGCGTTTAGCCATCGCACAGTATGTGGTTCGTTCAGAGTCTTTTTGATCTAGTTTGTAGGCTGCAAGGCGAATCATTTGCTTGGCTGCGGTCAGATCCGTCAGCATGTCAGCTAGCTTGTTTTGAGTACTTTGGAATTGTGCGAGCGATTGACCGAACTGTTCTCTCTCTTTTGCATAGTTGGTGGCGGCGCTTAGTGCTGAGATTGCTGTGCCGGTTGAGCATGCGGCAATATTAATTCTCCCGCCGTCCAAGCCTTCCATCGCCAACTTAAAACCTTGGCCTTCTTCTGCTAGGCGATGAGATTGTGGAACACGTACTTGATCAAAATTTATTTGACGCGTTGGCTGCGCATTCCAGCCTAGTTTGTCTTCTTTTTTTCCGTAGCTAATGCCTTCGCTATCGGCAGGAATCGCAATACAACTCACGCCTGATGCACCTTGCTCGCCGGTACGAACCATGGTGATCAGTAAGTCGGTAGACCCCGCGCCAGAGATAAATACCTTACTGCCCGATATGATGTAGTCATCGCCATCTTTGACTGCGCTTGTAGTGAGTGATGCTGCATCAGAACCTGCACCAGGCTCAGTAAGACAATAACTTGCGAGTTTCTCACCGCTCGCTAAGGGTTCAGCCCAGTCATTTATTAAGCTCTCTTGGCCGTAGGTGCTGAGCATTTTAAAGGCCATATTATGAATGCTGATAAAAGCAGCCGTTGTGGTACAGCCAGTCGCAAGCTGCTCCATAATTAAACAGGCATCTAAGCGACTCAGACCAATACCAAAATGTTCCTCAGGCACATACATTGCCATGAAGCCAAGCTTGCCGGCTTCGATAAAAGCATCCTTCGGAAAAATGGCTTCTTCGTCCCACTGTTTTGCATTGGGAGCAAGATGATTTTCAGCGAATTTACGTGCGGTGTCTTGGAATGCGGTTTGATCGGGACTTAGTTCAAAATGCATGCGTTGCTCCATACTGCTTTCGTTTTTATGCTTGTTTTTGTACGACGTAATTTATTATTCGTTTTGTCTGTCGCTTGATACAGCGAGCATTCAAACTCTGATAAACTGCGCTGCGCCATGATTATAGGGGCTGCTGCCTCAGCATTTCTATACTTGTGTCCGAGTTATTCAAGTTTTCTTTTTTCTCTACAGGCACCGTTGAAGACCCCGTTGTATGTTAAGCCAAGAACAAAAAGCCTTAATTCAATCCAGTTATAGCAAGTTCACCGGCCGAGATGGTTTTCGTCCGCGCTATGGCCAGCGATTGATGATCGCTGAAATCGCTAAGTATTTGGGCTCAATTAAAAGTAATGCCGAAGGCTTAAGAAATAGCGCGCCGACCACTTGCGTCGTTGAAGCTGGCACCGGTACTGGAAAAACACTTGGCTATTGCATGGCAACTCTGCCTATCGCGATTGAACTCGGTAAAAAACTCGTTGTATCTACGGCAACGACAGCGCTTCAAGATCAAATTTTGAGTAAAGATTTGCCTGAACTCGCCAAACACTCTGGGATCGATTTTTCGTATGCTTTAGCAAAGGGTAGAGGTCGCTATGTGTGCTTGAGCAAACTAGAGCAACGCATTGAGTCGTTCTCGGCCGATCCAAACGATGCCACTATCCCGCTTTTCTTGCTTGATCAGGGCAATGACGAGGAATTATCAGAAGAGCAGTTACAGGGATTTTTTAGCCGTTATGCCTCAGGTGCATGGGACGGTGATCGAGACACGCTTGAAGAGCAGATCGACTCGCGTGCTTGGTCGATGCTGACCGCAGATAATCAGCAATGCTCTAACAGACGTTGCAGCTATTTTAGTAGTTGCCCTTACTACGAAGCGCGAAATCGTTGGGACGAAGCGGATGTTCTCATCGCTAATCATGATTTATTGCTATCAGATTTAGCCTTAGGCGGCGGTGTTATATTGCCAGCGCCTGAGCAAAGTATTTATGTGTTTGATGAGGCGCACCATCTACCCGATAAAGCGCTTGGGCACTTTATGGTGACAAGTGGTTTAAAAGCATCGCAGTCTTGGTTGAAGAGTTTGAGTAAATCTTTGGCAGAGATGCTGCCGGCCATTCAAGCCGGTCATTTTGTTGCCTCTAATATCGAACAGATTTCTCCCTTGAGCATTGCTCTGCAGCAAAAGATTGATGCCTTTTATATGAACTTGGCGGAAGGTTTAGATTGGGATCAGGAAGAGGGCGCATCAGAAAGTCGATATCGGTTTACAGATGGAATATTGCCCAATGAGGTGAAAGAACAGGCCTATAACATCAAACTAGATTTTGCATCGCTATGTCGTTATCTCGATGAGATTCGTGCTGAACTAAATCGTAGTGTGGACGAGAAATCTGACTGTGGTTTGAATAAAGAAGAGGCAGAGCAATGGTACCCAGTGATCGGTTCGCACTTTAACCGTGCCGATGGGCACTATGCTTTGTGGCAGTTCTATTCAAAAGATTCTAAGCCCGATGATCAGCCAGATGCGCGATGGGCGACCTTGCGTGACTATGAAAATGGTTCAGACATCTATTTGTTTGGCAGCCCACTGAGTGCAGGAGGCTTATTAAATGTTGCGCTTTGGAAGCGTGCTTACGGCGCCGTGTTGACTTCTGCAACACTCACTGCACTCGGAAAGTTTGATCATTTACGACACAAGGCAGGGCTTCCTCAAGGCTCGGTGTATCATCGCGTACCAAGTCCATTTGATTTTCAGCAAGCGGGTCTATTAAGAGTACCGCCGATGCGTTCATTGCCGAATCAAGCACAGGCGCATACGCAAGAGTTGATCGATGATCTTGAAGATTGGATCGAAGATCATAAAGCAGTGCTTGTGTTGTTCAGTTCGCGCAAGCAGATGAATGACGTGTTTTACGGAGTCGATCGTGACTTGCGTGAAGATATGTTGACCCAAGACGATATGGGTAAGCAGGAATTGATTCAGCTGCATAAGAAAAAAATAGATCAGGGTAAGCGCAGTATTTTGTTTGGTCTGGCGTCACTTGCCGAGGGCATCGATTTGCCAGGTAAGTATCTGACGCATGTTGTTATTGCCAAAGTGCCGTTTGCTGTGCCGAATGATCCTTTAGAGCAAGCGATTGCTGAGTGGATTGAAAGTCAGGGGCGTAATCCCTTTATGGAGATCTCTGTTCCTGAAGCAAGTTTGCGACTGATTCAGGCATGTGGCCGTTTGATCAGAACAGAGCAAGATTCAGGGCAAATTACGATTCTCGATCAACGATTAATCACCAAGCGTTACGGCAGCTTGTTGCTTGATGCTTTGCCACCTTATCGTCGTCAGCTGGGTTCTTAGTTTAAGCAATTGTCTACCGTTCAATCTTTTGCGCATAAATTGCATGAGCAGTAATTTGGCCCACCACAATTGCTGAAAATATGAGGGCTGCCGACTCACCAACACTTGATATCGGCAGTACTGTCGCCTCATAAAAGTTTTACCCAGCGCTCACTAATATACGGCTGCCAGGTACCATCAAAATGATGCCCTGGACCATGTATATATTTCCAATGAGTTTTAAGTTCTTCGCCACCTATGTCGAATACAAGGTGATCAATGTGGCAGTGATCCATGTTGCTGCGACCCAGCCATGATCGAAGCTGAATAGAGTGGGACCCCACGTGCCTAGGGCGATTGCTGGAACACCTCGCCAAATATCTTTAGGTCGAATGTTAAAGAGAATACCTATGCTTGTTGCCAGTAATACTGCGCCGATGGCGGAGCTATAAAAAGGTAATTCGTTGGTGTAGGGCACCGCACTCGTATTAAGCAGAGCATCGCCAAAACTAATGCCGATAAATATGCCGAAGAGGAGTTTAATGACGGACAAGATGGCTTGCCCTAAAAAGCTCATCCCCGATACAAGATCGTTGAAAGCGAAGCATTCTAAAGCGTTGGATATCGAGAGGCCTGGTACAAACAGCAGAACAGCCGCGATACCCATCGTCCAGACCGAGATATGAAAGCCAATAGAGTTAAGATACTCGGCGATGATTGCGACGAAAAATGTTGAGAAAAACTCAATGGCGACGGCGCGCCTGCCTGTTAGCTCTTGCATGCACAGCCATACAACTATGCCAAAAAGAGGGCTGAATGCTAGTGCTTCTAAAGAGCTACCAACGAGTAACAGGTAGGCAGGTGGTACAAGTACGCATGACAAAAACTCCATAAATCTGCCGGGCGGTTTGCTGTCAATTAGAATGGATTCATCATCGCGCACAATCCGGTTTATTGTTTGTGCAACGAGCGTGAACTCGAGAGTCGGAGTTTTTAGACGTTTCATGATGACGCTATTCGTTTCATCATGAAATTGAAAATTAATGAAGTTCGCATATGCCATTATGGTAACTGCAATGCCCCTATTCCTCGCGTAGTGCTCAACATACTTTTCAAGCTTGTAGGGCGGGCAACCGGCGCTATGGAGTGTTTCTCCTATATCCACGATTTTAGTTACTAAGTGGTAGTCGTACATAAATTCTGCATGCCGGCGTTATTGTCGTTCACTAAATATGTGCCACTTTCTGACTTAGTCCATTTATGAAACGGGCTTTTTCAGTGCGTATATTTGCGCCCTAGGTATAAGTGTTTAAGATGCGTTTCTCTGTCAAGAAACCATAAGAGGTATGTCGGTGAATTTTGATAAGTATTTGGCGCAGATAAATAAAGAACCTAGCGTTGTAGAGTTGATTCCAGATTGGATGCAAGGAAGAGCTGGGTTCGGCGGAATCGTTGCGGCATTGGTCTTTGAATCAATGCGCAAGCAATTGTCACAACCTGTGCCGGTGAGGTGTTTGCAAATTTCATTTGTTGGACCAGTTGATAGCAGTCCGCTAGAGGTTTCTGCCGAAGTTCTGCGTGAAGGTAAGAGCGTGTCGCATGTCGTTGGAAAAGGCGTGCAGGATGGTCAGGTGAAGGTCCTTATTCAAGGGAGCTTTGGTGCCTCAAGAGAGTCTGCAATTCATGTCGCCGCAGAGCCTTTAGTGTTGACAGGGGGTGTTGATCAGACACAGAAGCTTTCGTATATCAAAGACATGATTCCCGAATTTACAAAGCACTTTGATTTTAGGTATTTGACTAAATTTCCATTCGCGGGCTCAGATGAAACCTCTCTCGAAGGCTATGTTCGTTTTTCTGAAGAGCCAGAATCCGTGAGTGAAGCGCATTTATTAGGTTTGATTGATGCGTGGCCCCCAACAACCCTGCCTATGATGAAAAAGCTATGCATGGCGAGTTCTCTTAGTTGGACGGTCGAATTCATTCAGCCATACCAAGCACCCCGTGGAGATGAGTATATTGGTTACAAGGCCGATATTGTGGATTCGCAAGACGGTTATGCCTATGCACGAGCAAAAGTGGCGAACGATAAAGGTGAGTTAATTGCCATTAGTCAACAAACAGTAACGCATTTTGGCTAGCTTGTTCTTAGCGTCTAACTGAGCATAAAAAAGGCAAAAAAAAAGCGGTAGTTAGTGCCGAACTTACTAACTACCGCTGCAATGTAGGGCAATATGCCCTGATCGGAAATGCTGGTTGAGGAGAAAGGCCTGAATTCTCGCCTCAACACAATGTGTTTCGATGGGTTTAATATTAGGGGCGTAGGGGGCGTAATTTAATCGTCCTAAGGGAGTAGTCCCTTTGTGAAAAGCCGTAAAAGTGTGATTTTTTTCTCACTTTTAGATGATTTTAAAGACTTTTCCCTAAATAACTTCTAGTTGACGGGCTTTTGAAAGTGCCTCTGTGCGGCTTTTTGCACCAATCTTTCCGTAGATGTTTCGAATGTGGGCTTTTACTGTCGCTGGTGCGAGTGATAATTTTTGTGCAATTTCTTTATTTGCTAAGCCTTGGTCTATCAATCTGATCACTTCTAGCTCGCGCTGACTTAAGGGTTCGAGCAGTTTAAGATTTCCTTCTAACGCCGCTGCACCCGGAAGCTGTGTCTGACCACTTGTTTGCGCGGCTTTTACGCCCAGTTCTTCACTGAGCTTTTTCAGAAAGGCATCGGGAATATTGGCGGGTTTACATAGCGCAAGGACATTCGGAGTGTCTTCATCCTCGTGTACAAAGACACGAGTCATTCCTTCCCGTCCTGCAAGCGTGAGCGCTTCGGTAATAGCTTCTGCTGCTTCATCATTGTGTTTTGATTTGAACAGGCATAATGCTTTGATAAGCAGTGCTTGGATTAAATGATAAGTATGATTTAGGTCTCTCGCTTGGATTGCGATACGCTCGCATATTTCTAGCGCAAGGGCACTGTGCTTTTGTTTCAGATATAAGCGCGCTTTGCTTAGATTGATATCTTCAAAATTTAGGGGCAGCTCGTTGATCGCCTCTGCGTCGATAGATTCCAGCACGACGTTGGCACCTTCAAGATTATTTATGGCGACAAGGCAACGCGCTTTCATCGCTCTTAAACTCGGGGGCGTATACATCATCGCGTCTTTTTTGTGTTCATAGACGTTGATGGCATCATCTAGGCGTTCTATCGCTTCGATAAACTCGCCTTTCGAAAACAATACATTAGCTTGCGTGTATTGAATTAAGATATGCAGGCCGGGCTCTGTTCCGATATTGATGTGCTTCAGCAAGGGGTTAATGTAGGCCGACGAAATAGTAATCTCACCTCGTTCGAGGTAGATCATCGCCAGAATACTGTTTTGCCAACACGATAAAATTCTTGGTTGTGATGGATCGTGGAAGCTATCTATCCAGTGTTGATTCTGCATTCCCGTTTCAAGCGCCGCATCAAGTTTGCCTTGGTAGTAGTAGATCCAACCAAGTAAACCGCTACTAGAAAGCACGGTCGTGTATTTCTTTTCTCGCTTGCCGTGCTCTATAGCTGCTTTTAAAGCTGTCTCAGCAGACTCTAAATCACCCACCGTGAAGCTGTCTAAGCCAATTCCATAGTATGTCACTGATTTGAGTGGCATATTAGTGCTGTCTAATTCCTCTAATACCTGCTTAGTCAGCTGACTAGCGCCACGTAGATCTGATTGCGAACGGGCGATATAAGAGCGAATTAATGAGATTTCGCTATGCAGATCAACAAGCTCGTCAGTACTGGTCTCTATGTTTGCTAGACGCTGTTGATCGATTAATGCTTCTAATTCATCAAGCAGAGGTTGGATGACCTCGATTTTATTACTGAAAAATAGGGCCCAAATTCTCAATAGAAGAATTCTGGGTGAGCGAGATTTGAGTTGCTCTGGAATGGCAGCTATCCATTCGAGCATCGGCAGATGATGCCCTTCATGAATTAAATTGTTGCCGTTGCTTTCAAGTAGTCTTGCTAGAAGTTCCCACTCTTGAAGAAGCACAGCTTGTTCGATGGCTTCATGTGGTTGGTTATGCTCGATGAGCCAGTCTATAGCGCGAGTTTGTAGCTCAATTAGATGTGCTTTTTGGTTCTTTCGTAATCGTTTGAATAGTGAGTCTCTAAACATCTCGTGGTAGCGAAACCACTCACCTTGGCTATCTAGCGGGATCAGGAAAAGATTTTTTTGTTCGAGTTCTTGCAGTATTTCTCGACTATTGTTCGTTCCGCGGATGTAGTCGCATAGCTCAGCGTTTAAGCGCAGTAAGCAAGAGGAGTCTAGTAAAAAGCTTTGGGTCTCTTCAGGCTGCAACCCGAGAATTTCACTTAACACATAATCTGAAAAATGACGTTCGTCAGCCAGTAATTTCTTCGTACTAATATAGGCTTGTTCGTTATCTGGCTTACCTGATGCAGACAAGGCTGTCAGCTGCATTGCTGCAATCCAGCCTTCTGTCCGTTGAAATATGTCTTGGATTTGTTTGTCGGTAAATGCAAGTGACATGTAGTCTTTGAAAAAAGCTTTTGACTCGTCATAGCTGAATACGAGATCAGAGGCGTACATTGCGTCTACCCAATTTTTGACGCTCCAGCGAGATATCGGCAATGCAGGTTCAAACCGAGATGTAAGAATGATTTCTACATTAGGTGGAATAAAGTCAACTAAGTAAGCAAAGCTGCGCAAGATTTCTGGGTCGGTAATATTATGAAAATCGTCGAGAACTACAGATAATTCGTTACCGGCCATAGACCATGTTGTTAACTCGTTAACGAGAGAGGTTACGACGGCTTCGCTTGGTTGATGCTCAGAAATTAATTGATTGGCTTCTTCACCGAAATTATCAATTGCGGTCGCAATACTGCCGATTACATATTGCCAGAATCTCTGGGCATTATTGTCGTGTTCATCTATTGAGAGCCAACTAACACGGCGGTCTTGCTGGTGCAGCCACTGTAAAATCAGGGTTGTTTTGCCGTATCCAGCAGGAGCAGATACAAGTACTAATTTTCTTGCGGATCGAGAAATAAGACGGTCTAACAATCTAGGACGTGAGACACTCTTAGGATTAAATGCGGGAGCAAGGAATTTAGTTGTGAGTAGCATTTTGGCTATGTTTTAACTCTCAGAAAACGTGACAAATACTGCGAAACTATATCCTATGGCATTGTCTCAAAAAGTAAACTTAATCACCGTTCATGAGAGAGACTTAAAAGAACGCGTATTTCATTCCGATACCCAGCAATAACATTGCAAGAATTGGCTGCAAGATGTTGCCTGGTAAACGTTTGCTGTATTTAGACCCCCAGAATATCGCCGGGATTGATCCGCAAAGCAATGACGCGAGAAGTACGAAATCGATGTGGCCTAATTGCATGTGGCCAAGGCCGGCCATAAGTGTGAGCGGGACGGCATGAGCGATATCGGTACCAATAATGGTTACCGGGCTCATGCGTGGATACAAAATCATTAATATGGCCGCGCCAAATGCTCCGGCGCCCACAGAAGAAAGGGTGACGCACACGCCTAAAAATACGCCCATTGAAACCGTTAGTATGGTTTTATGCTTTTCAACCCATGCAGATTGTCCTGCGCTCAATGAGGTTGATTTAAGTATTCTGCCTTTGAGCAGAATTATGAACGCGGTGAACATCAACATAATACCCAGCGAGGTTAATAATATGTGTTGATATTTTTCGATGTCGCCAAAGACGTATTTAAGAACAAAGATCGTGATGATGGAGGCGGGTATGCTCCCGGCTCCAAGCGTAAAGACAACACGCCAATTAATGGTTTGTTGTTTCGCATGCGCAATAATGCCACCCGCTTTGGTGCCGGCGGCATAGAATAAATCAGTTCCAATCGCGATATGCGGTGGGTAATTGAAGAGAATGAGCAGGGGTGTCATGAGTGATCCGCCACCGACGCCCGTAAGGCCAACGAGGAATCCGACACCGGCTCCAGCCAGAACATATTGCAAAAAATCGGCTAAGGCCACAAATTCCATATTTTTTAGTCTATATTGTTAGCGGTCTGATAGAGCTTGAGTGAAAGAGTAATATATAGGATGTTTTTATTCTTCAAAATAATAATTACTTATAGCTTTATAATCGAATGTTTTATCAAGGGATGAAAAAATGAAGCTACAGCAGTTGAGATATATTTGGGAAGTTGCCCATCATGATCTAAATGTCTCGGCAACAGCGCAGAGTTTATTTACGTCACAACCAGGGATTAGTAAGCAGATTCGTTTGCTTGAGGATGAATTGGGCGTAGAGGTATTTTCAAGAAGCGGTAAGCACCTAACGCGAATAACGCCGGCCGGCGAGAAAATTTTGGCGGTTGCGGGTGATATTTTGTCGCATGTTGAAAATATAAAGAAGATTGCAAACGAATTTAACGACAACCGTACAGGTGAGTTGACCGTTGCGACGACTCATACTCAGGCTAGATACGTCTTGCCACCGATTATAAGCAGGTTTATGAAGCGTTATCCTGATGTTTCATTGCACATGCATCAAGGTACTCCAGCGCAGATTTCTGAAATGTGCTCTGACGGTGCGGTTGATTGTGCGATCGCAACGGAAGCACTTAGCCAACATTCTGATTTGATTATGATGCCATGCTATCGATGGAATCGCGTCGTTGTATTGCCTAAAGATCATCCTTTGCTCTCTGAGTCGACATTGACGCTTGAGAAACTAGCGCAGCATCCAATCGTTACCTATGTGCTTGGTTTTACTGGTAGAGAGAAGTTGGATCAGGCATTCGCAGCGGCTGGTTTAGAGCCGAATGTGGTGTTTACCGCTTCTGATGCGGATGTTATCAAAACCTACGTGCGGCTCGGTTTGGGCGTCGGTATCATTGCGTCAATGGCATTTGATCCTGTTAGAGACTCAGATTTGGTGGCGATTCCAGCCACGGATTTATTCCCAGATGCCGTAACAAGCATTGCGTTGCGCAAAGGGACTTTTATGCGTGGGTTTATGTATGAGTTTTTGGCGGAGTTTGCGCCGCATCTGACGCGCGATTTAGTTGACGAGGCATTCTACAGTCATGCTCATCGTGAGGATGTTGGTCAGGTGTTCGAGGGAATTGAAATCCCTCGATATTCAACTTAGCGTTCGAAAAGGGCGGTTTACTTAATGTGCAGGCCGCATTCCTTTTGAGTTTCTTCTTCCCACCACCAACGGCCTTCTCTTTCGTGTTGGTTGGGAAGTACAGGTCGTGTGCAAGGCTCACAGCCAATACTAATAAAGCCTTTTTGGTGAAGTTCATTAGTTGGCACTTCACTCATTCTTAAATAATCCCACACTTCTTTTGATGACCAATTCGCTAAAGGATTGAACTTAACTAGAATTCCTCCTTCTTTGGCATTGGCGTTATCTAGTTCAACTACGGCAACTTCTGATCGCGTGCCAGGGCTCTGATCTTTTCGTTGACCTGTGATCCATGCATCTAAGGTGGCAAGTTTTCTACGCAGTGGACGAACCTTTCGAATAGAACAACATTCTTTGTGCCCATCTTCGTAAAAACTAAACAGGCCTTTTTCTTTTACGAATGCTTCTAGTTCATCTTGATTCGGTGCCATGATTTCAATGTCGATGCCATAATGCTTTCGCACTTGATCGATGAAGCGATAGGTCTCTGGATGCAGGCGACCTGTATCAAGGCTGAACACCTTGAGGTCATCGGTCAATTTGTGAGACAGCTCAATGAGTGCAACATCCTCAGCTCCGCTGAAAGAGATCGCCGCGTTGCTGAAGTTTGAAAGCGCAAATTTTAAGATCGCGCGAGGCGACATTTCTGCGAGTTCAGCGTTAAGTTCAGCAATTGCTTCGGGAGTAACTGTTTTTGGTTTGCTGAAATCTATGCCCATGTTGGCTTGTCCTGCAGGAAAGTTATAAAGCGTTGGATTTTATCGATCATTTATCAATATGCAAGCGCAGGCCTTTTCGTTAGAATGGCGCGCAAATTTTTATGAAGAATAAGTCGGAGTATTAAACCGTGGAATTAGTTTGTCTTGATCTTGAAGGGGTATTGATCCCAGAAATTTGGATTGCCTTTGCTGAAAAAACAGGAATTGAAGAGTTAAAAGCAACGACGCGAGATATTCCTGACTACGATGTGCTTATGCAGCAGCGTCTTCGTATATTAGATGAGCATGGTTATGGTCTTAAGGAGATTCAAGAAGTCATCGATACGCTTGATCCTTTGCCTGGCGCGAAAGAGTTTGTTGAATGGCTAAATCAACGTTTTCAATTGATTATCCTATCCGACACGTTTTACGAGTTTGGTATGCCGTTTATGGCTAAGCTTGGTTTTCCAACGCTGTTCTGCCATAAGTTAGAGGTGAATGAAGAAGGTAAGATTACGGATTACCTATTGCGTCAGAAAGATCCTAAGCGTCAGTCCGTTCGCGCATTTCAGTTATTAAATTATCGTGTGATTGCTGCGGGTGACTCCTATAATGATACGACAATGCTCAAGCAGTCTGAGGCCGGTATTTTATTTAAGTCTCCTCAAAACGTAATTGATGAGTTTCCTCAATTCCCTGCTGTGCACACTTATGAAGATTTAAAGGCTGAGATTGTGAAAGCTAGCCTTACACAGTCTTCTTAATTTTAATTGGGAGTATTGAATGTCTGAGCCTTCAGGCGAACGAATTCAGAAAGTCCTTGCGCAAGCAGGTTTGGGGTCACGTCGTGAAATCGAACGATGGATTGCGCAGGGTAGAGTGAGCGTTAATGGTGAGACGGTGACTTTGGGTGCTCGTCTTATCCCTTCTGATGCCGTCAGAGTAGATGGTAAGCCAGTTAAGCTTAATGTTGAGACTGCATCTGATCAGCGGGTGATTGTTTATAGCAAGCCTGAGGGTGTTATATGCTCACGTTCTGATCCCGAGGGGCGTCCGACTGTTTTTCAGAATTTACCACGCTTGAGAAATCAGCGATGGATTTCCGTTGGTCGTCTTGATATCAACACGAGCGGCTTGCTTATCCTTACTACTGACGGTGAGCTTGCAAACAGGCTAATGCATCCGTCTTATGGTGTTGATCGTGAATACGCAGTACGGATTCATGGGCAGGTCGATGATGAGATGATCGCTCGTCTTAAAGAAGGTGTACTGCTTGAAGATGGTGTTGCGAGATTTACGGATATACAGTCAGCAGGCGGAGACTCAACAAATCAGTGGTTTCATGTCGCGCTGATGGAAGGTCGTAATCGCGAAGTTAGGCGCCTTTGGGAATCTCAGGGTGTTCAGGTTAGTCGTTTGAAGCGTGTTCGTTATGGCTGTATTTTCTTGCCTAGCCGATTGAAAGTTGGTGCTTGGGAAGAGTTAAACAACAAGGAAATTAACGACCTTCGTTCTCTTGTCAATCTGCCTTCTATTCGTGTTAAAGCGAAAGATCCAAAGGTGCGTCAAGATGATCAGCGTCGTCAACGACGAGCGTTTAATTCTAAACCACCTCGTCGTCGTTAAGCAAAGAAGCCTTTGCTAGGCTTCTTTTGCTGATTGCTTGTATAGATCTTGCTGGGTTGTGAGTTCGTTGATCTGAACGGTATTGCGTCCCATCTTCTTAGCGGTATATAGCGCTTTGTCTGCGCGCGTTACAAAACTCTTTAGTGTTTCTTTATGGTCGAAGCTCGTACAGCCGAAGCTAGCTGTGAGTTTGATTGTCTTGTTAGCAACACTAAAATTGTGAGCCTCTATGATCTGTCTGAGTCGTTCTGCTGTAAGGGCTGCGCTGTTCGCGGAGCTGTCATCGAGTAATAGTAAAAACTCTTCCCCGCCATATCGGAAACTAAGATCAGTTTTACGAAAGTTCTCTGTAATTAGTGTTGCGAATTGCTGAAGTATTTCGTCGCCTGCAGAGTGGCCATATGTGTCATTAATGAGTTTAAAGCGATCGATATCGATCATAATGGCAGACAGTTCTTGTTGCTTACGTATGGCTCTTTCAGCTTCTCTGTGCAAGCTACTATCTAGAGCACGTTTGTTACCTAGCCCAGTCAATTGGTCGGAAAGCGCTGCATTGATGGCTTCCTGATACATCAAAGCATTCTTTAACGGGAACACTACTGTGCTTGCCATGAACTCGATAATTGAAATTTCATCATCAGAATAACGTTTCTTTCTGCATACGCTTAGTTTTCCGAGGCGAGTATTCTCAATAATCAGATTGAATTGGCAGTTGTGTGCCCCCGGATTTTCACCCAGGCAGTATGTGTTTTCGTTAGGTGCTTGATATCTAAGCTGGCCAACGTCCATTAGATTGCTAAGTTCGTCGTAAAAGATATCGGCAATGCTCGCAATATCTAAGGTAGTTTGTAGGCGTCTGATTGCGCGCGTGACTACATCATTGGTATCGACGATTTGGCGACTTAGGTCTTTATATGTGGATGCGACTCTAGCACGATTAAAATCGATTGGTTCTGCTGCTTTTTCGTTGCCGTCCATAAAACTGCCTCTAAACTTCTGTTTTGGGTTTGATCAGAGCTGTTAAGCGAGGCGCGTGCCATAAAGAAATTTTATAATTATATCAGTAAGTTATCGTTATTGTGATAGTTTGAGTGTCAAAAAATCGGCGACATGCATCCGCTTTTTTATATTGCGAGTGTTAAAAAACTGGCGTATCGATTTGATAGCTTGCAAGACGCTGCGTAATTTCGGAACATGTGGCAACTAATAACGAATAATATTCTGGATACGCTTTTTTAATGCGCCTTAAGTCAATCAAGCTGGTCGGCTTCAAGTCTTTTGTTGATTCGACGGTTGTTCCTTTTCCTACAAACATGACCGCAATCGTTGGTCCAAACGGTTGTGGGAAATCTAACGTTATTGATGCTGTTCGCTGGGTAATGGGCGAGAGCTCGGCTAAGCACTTACGTGGCGAGTCGATGACAGATGTTATTTTTAATGGTTCTACACATCGTCAGCCGGTAGGAAAGGCCTCTATTGAGTTGCTATTTGACAATAGTGAAGGGCCGTTGGTTGGTGAGCATGCAGCATTTACTGAAATCTCTATCAAGCGTCAGGTCACGAGAGAGGGTGTATCTCAATACTACCTAAATGGCGCAAAGTGTCGTCGTCGAGATGTAACGGATATCTTTCTCGGTACAGGCATGGGGCCTAGAAGTTATGCCATTATTGAACAGGGAATGATCTCCCGCTTGATC
>NZ_LWFH01001310.1:0-994 GCF_001635725.1 Oleiphilus sp. HI0066 | reverse complement strand
ATATCGGCGGCAAACTATCATCATCGGGTTTGGCCACTAAACTATCTAAATGTGAGCTTGAACTGCCACCCACTGACTCGTCTGGTTCTGTGCCGTCTACAGCAAGGTCCGTTTGGCTCTGAGCGCCATCAGAATGCTCACTATCGCCACTCTTCGTTGCAATGTTTGCTTCGTCTTTTACCTTAGTCTTGTGGTGGGCTGTTAGATGTTCTTCAATCATGGTTTGTAAAGCATCGTTTGCCTCATTTTCAGAGGCTCCACCAAGAACAGTAGCGGCGCGCTCTTCTGAAGTATCAAGAGATTTCTGATCTGTTCTGTCTGAGCTATTTTCTTCCTGAAGCTGTTCATGAGCTGCAGAAAAGTTAAGAAGAGGTTCATCGCTAAATGAATATTCAAACTGCTCTGCGACTAACGATGCAGTCATTTGCTGATCATCAATGGTAAATTCATTCAATAGTTCATTATTATCGATAGACTCATCGTGGGTAACCGAATTAACAGTACTGACCTGAACTTGTCCCTGAGCATCGATGACGGAAGTCGCTTGTAAACCACTGCCAGTATCTGTGGTGACAACGGTAGTTTCAAAACCTGAATTGGTCGCGGTAAGCGCATGATCAGAGATCAGTTTTAGTTGGTCACTGAGTGCCGGATCGATTTGATAGCTATTGTGGCTTTGCGGTACCGAGTGGCCATTGTCATAGATGAGAGCTACACCATTGGGTAGATGTGTTAGAGCGATACTGTCTATAGTTTCTCCTGGATTTTTATGGACAGAAATATCTAAGTCATATTCATAGCTAGCTACGGAAGGCCCGCCAATAATGCCTGCTTGGGGAACCAGACCACCATTGGCAATGTCAATATCGATACTGATGACAGGTGGGGTATACTCATCTTTTCCGTGCACGGTAATGGTTAAGTTCTGCGTGTCAGTCGCACCGCTTTGATCGACTACACCAACGGGTATTGTCAGCGTTTGAACTTGACCTGC
>NZ_LWFH01001309.1:0-1357 GCF_001635725.1 Oleiphilus sp. HI0066 | reverse complement strand
CAAGCTCCGCGACACAAGAGCCTACTGCATGAAGAGCTGAGTGATTTTTACTATGGGTTTGATACGGCTGAACTCATTACCCGCATCACTTCGCACCTAAGTTCAGCGAATTCGACGATCACCCATTTAGAAATGCCGATCAATATCAGTAATGGCTTACTGCATCACTTGCATCATTCACTTGGTATTCTCACCAAACGAACCTTTAAGCGTATCGCAAGCGATGGCTCGCTTGAGCTTGCTGTTGGTTTGAGTGCTATGCACTACTACACCTCAGGTCGAACATCCTTCCAGCCACACTTGTTTGGGATGGAACCTATTGACCTTGATAACTCGACCGAATCTCGCGTTAGTCGAGCCAAAAGTAACGACCCTTGGTCTAATGCCTTTGATGCGGCCGCTATTACAAGTCCGAAATCGATTCCTAGCGAGTCGGTGATTGACTATACCAATCATCCTGAGAGCGCTGACAAAGACTTTCCTGTGCACACCACTAGCCTGATCAATACAAGCCCTGGTGGATATTGCATTCAATGGGGCGGTCACATTCCAAAGAATGTTCAAGCTGGTGAACTTCTTTGTGTGCGCGAAAACGATGAGAAATCATGGAGCATTGCTGTTATCCGCTGGATTCGATACTCCAAGCAAAAAGGTACGCAGCTTGGTATCGAGCTACTCGCACCTCGCGCCAAACCATGTGCGGTGCAGCAACTCAACAAAACTGGCAAACACAGTGAATTTTTGCGTGGTTTGCTTCTACCAGAATTGAGCAGCATCAGCCAACCAAGCACGCTAATTACGCCTCGCCTCCCATTCAAAGAAGGCAATAAGGTGATTTTGCGTTTCAGCGGCATCGAATCTAAATGCATTCTAGCCGCCACTGTTTCAGAAACTGGTAGTTTTAGCCAGTACACCTTACGCGCAACAGATGTTCTAGATTCGAAATCTGCGCAACTCGAAGAAGAAACACAACAACCCAAAACCGAAATAAGTCTCGAAGACGAATTCGATTCTCTTTGGCCTAGTCTGTAGTTAACGCGGTACCAATAAGTAATGACAAAACAAACCGACACCCTCTTCCTTCTTGTACTTGAAGACTCTCAAAATGATGCAGAGAAACTTGTCAGCCTATTACGAAACGCTGGCATTGCAACTAGAGCAAAACTCATCGAAGACGAAGAAGAACTAGAGCAAGCGTTATCCGACGGACAATGGGATTTATTTGTTGCAAGAGAATCAGCGGCAGACTTCGATCTAAGCCAAGCTTGCATTCAGATATCAAAAAAAGACTTATATATCCCTCTAATTATTATTTCTGAAGAATATGACGAAGAAAAGGTCAGTGCGCATCTAAAGA
>NZ_LWFH01001308.1:0-916 GCF_001635725.1 Oleiphilus sp. HI0066 | reverse complement strand
GCTAAGTTGTTGCAAAGTTTGCATCCATTAAGTTCTGACGATTTGGAGAATAATTTGGTCTTAGGACAATATACCGAATCGAAAGTCCGAGGAAATGCGCTGTTGGGATACCGACAAGAAGAAGGCGTTGCTCAAGATTCTCGCACCGAAACCTTCGTTGCTTTAAAGTTGCATATCAATAATTCCCGTTGGAATGGCGTGCCATTTTTTATTCGATCAGGTAAACGTTTGCCAACTCGCGTAACAGAGGTAGTGATTCATTTCAAACCTAGCCCTCACCCTGTGTTCACGGATAAAGCCCCCAAAAATAAGCTGGTCATAAGGATTCAACCTGATGAAGGGATTGTGATGAAGTTTGGTTTGAAGCGGCCTGGAGCTGGCTTTGAAGCAGAGGAAGTCGCTATGGATTTTCATTATCAAGATTTGGGTGAAACCAAGCTGTTGAGCGCTTATGAACGTTTATTGTTAGATGCGTTAAATGGCGATTCCACTTTATTTGCACGCAGTGATGCTGTTCGCGCGTGTTGGAAGTATGTCGAGCCCATACTGCAATATAAATCATTGTCGCCCGCGTTATACGGATATGCTTCGGGTACTTGGGGGCCAAAAGAAGCGTTCGATTTGATGGCAAGAGACGGCTTTGAGTGGCGTTATCCTTGCAGGAATTTAACTGATACTGATTACTGTGAACTGTGAGAACCAATATCGATGTTTGAGATTAAGGTCTACAACGAGGTAGATGAATTACTAGAACACCTTGCTGAGCAATTGATGGCATATAGCTTGCGAAGTAAGCCCTACCATATTGCTTTGTCAGGGGGCAGCACGCCGAAAGCGCTGTACGCGTTGTTGGCGATGGAGCCTTTTAATAGTGCAATTTGCTGGGATAACTTGCACTTTTGGTGGGGCGATGAGC
>NZ_LWFH01001307.1:0-1213 GCF_001635725.1 Oleiphilus sp. HI0066 | reverse complement strand
TCAGCCATTGGATCTGAGAATGGAACACCCAACTCAATGATGTCAGCGCCTGAATCTACCAAGCAGTGCATTAAGTCTTCCGTCCAAGAAGGTTGCGGATCACCGGCGGTAATGTAAGGAATTAGCGCTTTTTTGCCCTCAGCTTTAAGAGCATTGATTGTAGATTTTATACGACTCATATTATTTTCGCTTAAATTGAAATTCCATCAATGCCCGCAACGGTAAGAATATCTTTATCACCACGACCACTCAAATTAACGATCAGGATCTGGTCTGACTTCATTGTTGCCGCCTTCTTGATTGCGTAAGCTATCGCGTGGCTTGTCTCGAGAGCAGGCATAATGCCCTCAACCAAGGTAAGACGTCTAAACGCTTCTAGCGCCTCATCATCTGTAACAGAAACATAATTCGCACGCTTCTCATCCTTCAACCAAGAATGCTCAGGCCCTACACCTGGATAATCAAGACCAGCAGACACAGAATGCGTCCCCTGTATCTGACCATTCTGATCGCTCATCAAATACGTACGGTTACCGTGCAATACACCCGGTTGGCCAGCACAAAGTGGCGCTGCGTGCTGCCCTGTTTCGATGCCAAAGCCACCCGCTTCGACGCCGTACATCTCTACACCTTCGTCACAAATAAAGGGATAGAACAAGCCGATGGCGTTCGAGCCACCACCAACACAAGCCACTAGCGCATCAGGCAAGCGTCCTTCTTTCTCAAGACATTGCGCTCGCGCTTCGCGACCAATAATCGACTGGAAATCACGCACAAGCATTGGGTACGGGTGCGGGCCTGCACACGTACCGATGATGTAAAAAGTGTTATCGACATTAGTTACCCAGTCGCGCAACGCTTCATTCATTGCGTCTTTAAGCGTATTCGTACCACTCGTTACAGCTTCAACTTCTGCACCTAGCAGCTTCATGCGATATACATTCAAAGCTTGACGTTGAACGTCTTCGGCACCCATAAAGACCTTGCAATCNAGATTCATTCGCGCAGCAACCGTAGCAGAAGCCACACCATGCTGACCCGCGCCTGTCTCGGCTATAACACGAGGCTTCCCAAGATATTTAGCAAGCAATGCCTGACCAATCGTATTGTTAACTTTGTGCGCGCCAGTATGGTTTAGATCTTCACGCTTGAAGTAAATCTTGGCTCCACCAACTTCTTTTGTCAGTCTTTCAGCAAAATATAAAGGTGAAGG
>NZ_LWFH01001306.1:0-629 GCF_001635725.1 Oleiphilus sp. HI0066 | reverse complement strand
AACGAATCATAAAGACAGCACGTGAGTAACGAAGTTCCACATAGCAACTCAAGCAATCCCAAAGCCAGCGAGAAAAATTATCATCATGGCGACCTTAAAACTGCGCTCGTCAACGCCGCTTTAGATCTGCTGACGACGCGAGGGGCAGAAGCACTGTCTTTGCGATCCTTAGCCAGCGAAGTGGGTGTCAGCCATATGGCCCCTTACGCACACTTCAAAAACAAGACTGAGTTATTTCAAGCGATCGCAGCATCAGGCTTTGAACAACTCCATGCGCGCATGGAGCAAGCCAATGTTGGCCAAGCTCCGTTAACGCTGATTCTCGATTACGGTACGCAATACATTGAGTACGCAATCAACAACCCTGCTCTTTACAAGTTAATGCTTAGCCAAACGCAAATCGCACCAGAAATGTCAGAAGATCTATCCAAGAGCAGCAAACGCCCTCATGCTCTGTTAGTCGATGCATTTTCAAAAGCACCTCAAACCAAAGTCAGCAACAGTGTCCGCGCCCAAGGCGCATGGGCTATGGTGCACGGACTGGCCACCCTATTAATCGATGGCCATTTGAGTATTCCTGACAAGATGAGCATTCGCGATTATCTCGCTGCTACATCGACACAAGTCCA
>NZ_LWFH01001305.1:0-943 GCF_001635725.1 Oleiphilus sp. HI0066 | reverse complement strand
CGGTTTCGAGACCAGCGTTACACAGTAGTGGAAGGCGATACCCTAGAGGCGATATTCAAGCGAAAGCAGCTCTCTATCAACGAGCTATATGAAATTATAGAGGCTGATGAACCGTATTTAGAGCTGGATGTTTTACAACCAGGGGATCAACTGATTTTTCGTATCGAGCGTGAAGACAATCGACTCGAAGCCTTGTCTCGCATCGTTGATCCAAGTAAGACAGTTACGTATCAATACAATAACGATGATTTCATATACCAAGAAGAGCTTACTCCAACAGACAAAATTGCCGAGGTGACACGTGGGCAGATAGACGGCAGTTTTTATGTTTCGGCCTCATCTTCAGGTCTAACCGATAACGGTGTTATGACGATTACTCAGCTTCTCAAAAGCTCCCTCAACTTTAGACGAGACCTACGAGCTGGTGACCACTTTCAAGTCATCATGGAACGCGAGACTGTTGAAGGAAAGACGATCGGTAAAGATCGATTGCTTGCTGCACGCGTTCTATCTAGGGGGAAAGAATTTGGCGCCTACCTACACAGTGATGGCTCATACTACAACGCACAGGGCGAAAGCTTAGTACCCGCACTTTTACGTTATCCAACAAAAAAGAAATATCGCATAAGCTCGCATTTCAACCCTCGACGAGTCCACCCTGTTACCGGAAGGGTGAAGCCTCATAATGGGGTCGATTTTGCGATGCCAACTGGCACGCCGATACTTTCTACAGGACATGGTCGTGTCACCCGTGTTGCCTCCCATCGCTACGCAGGTAAATATATTGATATAGATGAGTTTGGCCCTTACTCGACACGATTTCTTCATCTTAGCAAGATACTGGTAAAGAAAGGTCAGCAGGTTGAACGTGGTCAAGTCATTGCTCTTTCTGGAAATACAGGTCGCTCTACTGGTCCTCATTTACATTATGAGTTGCACATCA
>NZ_LWFH01001304.1:0-1210 GCF_001635725.1 Oleiphilus sp. HI0066 | reverse complement strand
CAACAGGAAATAAAACACGGCTCTATAAATCTAAAAGGTATAGATATCTCCTTCTCTACAAGTCTCGGAATTGCGAAGTGCATTGATCAAATATTCACTTGGGATCAGTTGTACGATGACGCAGATCAAAATCTATATCACGTGAAAAAAAGCCTAACGCACTAAGGTATATTTGATATCAATTCTGTCGCGATACTGAGTGTTTTGCCTGTCTTTTTAATTTCGGTTTCTGGCAATATATCAAGGCTAGGCCATAACCCGTTTCCAAGCGCGTTGATATATCCCTGATTCAATCCTGCACTTTGCATAAGGGCCTGTGTGTTCTTAAAGTCATAACAGAGACGATGCCAGCTGACCTCTAAACCTTCTGCATTTGGTGTTATTAGCATATACCAGACATCTGCAGTTGCGTCATTTGCGGGCATTCCAATAACGCCGGCATTCAACCATGCCTTGTCTTCAATCAACTCTCCAAAAGGCAAGCCACAATGTCCGCCAATAATTATGTCGGAGTCGGTTTGCTTAAGTTGCTGTAGTTTGTCCGTCGTAGAGCTTGACCTAAAGATAAATTGACTCTGTTGGTTCACTCCGCCATGGATGACAATGATGGTTTTACCGTGGTAGTTAATCTTTAGATTATTGGGAAGGTCTGCCATCCAGACTTTCTGATCTTCACCAATTCTTGCTTTAGAGTATTCGTACCATTGTTTTGACGCGAGGTCGCACGACGAGTTTTCCTCAAATCCGCAGCCACAATCGAATTTATCGTTTCCTAATGCGTCTTCACAATTGCCTTGTACAACGTGAATACCCCAATCATGAATTAAGTCAGTACACTCTCGCGGCGAGGCGCAATATGCAACAATATCGCCTGTGCAAATAACGTTGCTTTTGGGAATTTTTAGCTCAACGGCTTTTTCACGAATTGCCAGAGTGGCGGCCAAATTACTATATGGCCCGCCAAACACGAGTAAGGGTAAGTCTTGTCTTACTTCAATGAGCACACTAGACCCCTGACAATTGTTGGGTGCGTGGTTTATTCATAATTAGAGAAATAAAGAATGCAGTGCACCCAATCGCTAATACGCTCAATGAAATCCACAGAAGCTTCGTATATTTATGTGCGTCACCGAGTAATGCTGTATGCCCTGATGATTCAGTAAAATATAAGGCAGCACCGCCGATAGCGCTAATGAATGAGCATAAGTAA
>NZ_LWFH01001303.1:0-1082 GCF_001635725.1 Oleiphilus sp. HI0066 | reverse complement strand
AATGTTAACGACCTGTATCAAGCAGCTGTAGCATCAGGTAATCCCCAAAACGAACGTCGTGCTCTTGAGTACCCAGAAAAAGTGTCAAGTCTTGTGGATCGTTTCAATCGTAAACTTCGTAAATCAGTTCGCAATATTGAAGCAGCAACAGGTATTGATATTATTGAATACTCACTACAAGACTTCTTAGATCGTACAATTGAAGAAGGTGAAGAAGCCGGTTTGAACACAACAACTCCTTGTGTTGAATCAGTACCCGCACTTGCTGATTGCTCAGCATTTGTTTTCTCTGATGGTTTCCACCCAAGCAGTACCGTTCACACGCAAGCTGGTCAAGAATTTCTTGAAGCTGTATTGAGCCAATAATCCGCTCTTGGATTGGGATCAGAGTGAAAAAACTCTGACCCCAATCTATATTCATATCCGTTTACCTTTGCCCTAACACCGATAGAGCTGCAACACGATAGGCTTCTGCGAGTGTTGGATAGTTAAAAATATTCTCTACAAAAATATCAACAGGGCTGTCGGATAGCATCGCCATCTGACCAATATGAACGAGTTCCGTAGCCCCTTCACCAACTATCTGAACACCCAAGATTTTCTTCCCTTGTTCATCGCAAATGATTTTCAACAAACCATCTTCTATACCACTGATCTGACCTCGAGAAATCTCTTCAAATTTGGCAACACCGACAATGACATCACCCTTGGCTCTAGCCTGTTGTTCAGTGAGCCCAATGCCTGAAATTTCAGGAATGGAGTAAATACCTGCTGGAATGAAATCTGCCATTTTACCAACGCTAATACCTAAGGCATTTCGACTTGCACGGCGCCCCTGCTCCATCGAAGCCGAAGCCAAAGATGGCGGGCCAATTACATCACCAGCCGCGTATATATTGGAAACACTACTTCGTAACTCGTTGTCTACCTGAATATGCCCTTGATTGGTCAACACCACGCCTGCTTTATCAAGACTCAAGCCTGATACATTGGCAACACGGCCTGCTGCCACAAGTAGCTTTGAGCTGCGATATTCTTTCCCATTAGCACATGAGACAACTACTTCAGAAACACCGTTCCAA
>NZ_LWFH01001302.1:0-1151 GCF_001635725.1 Oleiphilus sp. HI0066 | reverse complement strand
GCTGTTCGTCTTAAAGAGAAAGGAATCGCGAGCGAAATCGTTGTGGTTTCTATCGGTCCTAAAGTTGCTCAAGAGCAAATCCGTACAGCACTAGCATTAGGTGCAGACCGCGGTATCTTGGTTGAAACTGACGAACAAGTTCAATCTCTTCAAGCTGCTAAAATCTTGAAAGCGATTGTTGACGAAGAACAACCTCAGTTAGTTATTCTTGGTAAGCAGTCTATCGATTCAGACAACAACCAAACTGGTCAGATGCTAGCAGCACTTGCAGGCATGGGTCAGGGTACATTCGCATCAGAAGTTGTTGTTGAAGGTGATAAGGTTAACGTTACGCGTGAAGTTGACGGCGGTTTGATGACTGTTGGTCTTAATCTTCCTGCAGTAGTGACTACTGACTTGCGTTTGAACGAGCCACGTTACGCATCTCTTCCTAACATCATGAAGGCTAAGAAGAAGCCTCTCGATACTAAATCTCCAGCAGATTACGGTGTTGAGTTGAGCGCTAGCCTAACTACATTGAAAGTAGAAGAGCCAGCTAAACGTTCTGCGGGTATTAAAGTTGCAGACGTTGCAGAGCTTGTAGACAAACTTAAAAACGNAGCGAAGGTGATCTAAATGAGCATTTTAGTTATTGCAGATCATGATAATGGTAGCTTGAAGCCAGTTACTCTTAACGTTCTTGCTGCAGCAACAGCAATCGGTGGTGACATCGACGTATTGGTTGCGGGCGAAGGTTGTGGTGCAGCAGCAGAAGCTGCGTCAAAAGCGGCTGGCGTTGCTAAAGTATTGGTAGCTGATAACGCAGCTTACGGCCATCAGTTGGCTGAAAACCTTTCTCTATTGGTTGCTGACCTTGGTAAAGGTTACTCGCACGTTCTTACTTCTGCGGGCACAACTGGTAAGGACTTCCTTCCACGTGTTGCTGCACTTCTAGACGTTGCGCAAATCTCTGACATCATCAAAGTTGAGTCAGCTGATACGTTCGTTCGTCCAATCTATGCGGGTAACGCGATTGCGACAGTTCAATCTAGCGATGCGATCAAAGTAATCACTGTTCGTGGTACTGCGTTCGATCCAGTTGCTGCTGAAGGTGGTTCAGCTGCTGTTGAAGCGATTGACAACGTACAAGACGCTGGCATTTCTACTTTCGT
>NZ_LWFH01001301.1:0-1223 GCF_001635725.1 Oleiphilus sp. HI0066 | reverse complement strand
CATGGCTTGTTTGCGCAAGGTAATGCCGCACGCAGCTAAAGCAAAGATGGATGAACACGCTAACACTAACATTAGCGGATCAAGGATAATTCCAAACAACATAAGGTTTTCCTGTGGCTATAGCGATGCCATTTCTGCCCATTCTTCTTCAGACAGCATTTTTTCAAATTCAACCAAAATGATCAGCTCGCCATTTTTATTGCAAACACCTTGAATGAACCGTGCACTTTCATCGTTGCCAACGTTCGGCGCTGTTTCAACTTCTGACTGCTTCAAATAAACAACTTCTGCAACCGAATCAACAAGCACACCAACAACCTGACCCTCAAGTTCAAGAACAACAATGCGTGTCTGGTCTGTCACCTCAGCCTCTGGCAACCCAAAACGCGTGCGGGTATCAATGACCGTTACAACGTTACCACGCAAATTGATAATGCCGAGCACGTAATTTGGCGCGCCAGGCACGGGAGCAATCTCTGAGTAACGCAAAACTTCCTGAATTTGCATAACGTTAATGCCGTACGTTTCATCATCTAAACGAAACGTGACATATTGAAGTACCTGATCTTCTAATTGATCAGAGTTATGAGCTGTACTTGAAGACATTGATCGCCTCTTACTAACCGCTTCCGCGGTATTTATTGTTAAGAATTCGCCAAGTTATAAATGGCTCGTCATAGCTTAAATATAGAACATAGCGCACTCTGCGCCACCTTATTCACTCCGAAACATGCAACTTATTTTCATCAAGCAGATCGGCAAAACTATCCACATCTAGCAGAGCACACATTTTGTCTATGACAGTTCCTGCTAACCATGGCCGTTTACTGTTGCAAGTACGCCACTTAACTTGACTCTGTTGCAGCCTGACGGCATGAGAAACAGAGGTACATGCTAATGCCCAGTTAGTATCACCCAGTCGAATCACAAACTCATAATCCTCGATACCTGATGCCTGCATTCGGCTAGGCATAACCCAGCGAGCTGTATCCACAACTTGCAGATTGCCGGCGTTGCTATTAAGCATCCCTAGGTACCAAGAACTTCTACCGACGATCGGCGTAATATCTGAATCGATACGATGAATCGAGCCCAGAGAAACTAAAGGTACTGCGAGCTGAAGACCTTTCACGTCAAACAAAAGCGCTTCGAATTCGGGCAAGTTCTTAAAGGAGTTTTCGCGTACTCGTACTTGAGGCGGCTCTGGCTCTGGCTCTGGCTCT
>NZ_LWFH01001300.1:0-65430 GCF_001635725.1 Oleiphilus sp. HI0066 | reverse complement strand
TAACACTCCCTACTGACCTCACTGCTTTTAGCGCAATTCTAGAAAGAGCGATCGAACGAAAAGGCGGAAAACCAGCCTTAGCAAACCTTTTAAGTACGCACTTCTCAAGCAATGAGCTAGAGCAGATTCCAGAAGATCGTTATCTCGCAGCCATGACAAAATGCGTGAATCGCGCGGGTTTCAGTTGGAAGGTCATTGATCGCAAATGGTCGGAGTTTGAAGAAGCATTCTTTGGTTTTAAAGTCGACACCTTGGCCCTACTTTCAGATGAGCAATGGGAAGCCTATCTTGATGATTCGCGTGTTGTGCGCAGCGGCCAAAAAATCAAAGCGCTGCGCGACAATGTATCTTTCTTGTACGACCTGCGATTTACAGACAAAGGTATCGCTTCATTAATCGCGCATTGGCCATCCGATGATCAAGTTGGCCTGATGCAGCTGCTTAAAAAGCGTGGTTCGCGACTAGGCGGGAATACAGGACAATATTTTCTTCGCATGATGGGGCGCGACACCTTTATCCTCTCACGAGATGTTGTATTAACATTGCAAAGCGCTGGGCTTGATATTAAAAGTGAACCGAGCTCTCAGAGAGAACTAAAACTAATACAAGCAACGTTTAATGAATGGCACAAGCAAAGCGGAATCAGCTACACGCAAATGAGCCAAATCTGTGCCTATGCTAACGGCGACAATGTCGTTGGAGTTCAACTAAGTAGGGTTTAGATGTCTGAAGCGGTAATTTGGGGAGTTAGACTTAGCCCTTACACCTTAAAGCTCGAAGCTGCATTGCAATACAAAGGTATCGCCTATCGACGCCTGCCTGCGATGGGCACTCACTTTGAGAATGCTCGAATTATCTTAAGACTAGAAGCGGCCAAGCGACGAAAAGAAGTTAGTCGTTATCCTGATATGGATAAAGAGCTAGACGAATATCCTCTGCTCCCCTATTTCAGCCATGATAAACGATTTTTTGAATACGATAGCTCTAGTATTCTCAGACGCATGGAACAAGAAGGCGAAGGACGTAACATTATTCCTTCGCCCCCCTTATTTAACTTCTTAACCCATTTTATCGATGAAGCATTCAACGAGTTTGGCTTATATCTCGTGCATCATATGCGCTGGGTCGGCTCTACAAAAAGCAACAGAATGGGCAAACTGCTCGCATCAGAGTTTAAAAATGCATTACCACCCGGCGGCGCTTGGCTCTTATCTCGGTCATTTCCAGCTCGCCAAGTAAAGCGTTTACCTTATTTGATGAGCGTCGCCCCGAAAGGATACAAGGCAGGCGTTCGCGCATCACTAACACCGCCAACAAAAGAAGACTTCCCACCAACACACGAACTACTTGAACAAAGTTGGAAAGCTATATTAGAGGCGTTAGACGCAATATTTCGCCGTCAAAACTATATTTTCGGCGATCACTTTTCCCTAACCGATGCGAGCATCTATGGTCAATTAGGAATGAACCTTGTCGACCCGGAAGCCGCGGACAAAATAAAACAAATTGCACCAAATCTTTTTGCTTGGCTAAAACGTATTGATGAAGGCCAATTCATGGAAACTAGTAATTACGTTAATGAGAACCTAATTTTCAACGAAAAATTGTCAACGCTGATGAATATTTTGATGGGAACATATGCTGCGCTGATGGTTCAAAATGAGCGCGCACATAATGACGCGGTCGCAAATGGCAAACACAGATTTAATGAACAAGGTTTTGATTTAGGCGAAAACATCTATACAGGAAAACTCCGAGGCTACGCATTCAAATCAGTTGTTAAAAGCTTTCAAGTGAGAAGCTGGCGCGAAGTAAAAGAGCACTGGAAAGGCCTTGCCCCTAGCGATAGAGAAATCTTAACTGAGCAGATACAACTCACTGAACTACTTGATTACTAACTACTAACCCAACCACAAACAGAGCAAATACTATGAGTCATCAATGCAGCTGTCCGTGCGGAAAAACCAAATTTACTGTAGAGAAAACGCCTGCTGTACGCTTTTTTTGTCACTGTGAAATTTGCCAAGCTCTGTATAAATCAAATTACTCAGATGTGTGTGTTGTGAAATCAAAACACGTAACGCTAGATGAGCAAGATGTAGAGTTTAAGACGTATCGCCTACCACCGGCATTACAGCGCGGAACCTGCAAACACTGTCACTTGCCTGTAGCAGGATTCTTGAAAGGAATCCCCGGATTAGGCTTAGCGTTTATATCAGCAGAAAACTTTGATGATAAATCTTCACTGCCAGACGCTGTTGGGCATGTGTTTTATCATCGCAAAAGCGCAAGCTATGACGACAAGCTAGAAAAACACGAGGGCTATTGGGGCAGCCAACTCGCAATATGCCGGTGGGTAATGCCAAAACTTCTGCAAATGTCATAAACCGTTTTAAACAATGCAATCAGACCTCTTTCCAACTGAAAGTGTTCAGCAGTTATCTGAAAGCTTTCCAAAGCGCATGGCGATCATTGATTGCGAAACCACAGGAGGCAAACCTCAACAGCACCGAGTCATCGAAATTGGTCTATTAATTGTTGATGATTGTGTCATCGTTGAACGCTGGCAAAGTTTTATCAACCCGCAAAGAGAGCTTCCTCCATTCATCACGAAGCTAACCGGCATTACACCGAACATGCTAGTTGGCCAACCACAGTTCTCGGACATAGCTAACTCATTGTACGAAAAACTCCAGGACAGAGTGTTTGTCGCCCACAACGCTCGCTTTGATTATGGCTTCATCAAAACCGAGTTTGAACGCGTCGGCATTAAATTTTCAGCGAAAACATTTTGCTCGGTAAAATTTAGTCGTGCCCTGTACCCCCAATTCAACCGGCATGGCATCGACCCAATCATTAAGCGTTTTGGTTTTTCGATCGAAAACCGTCATCGTGCTTTGGATGATGCCTTAATCATCTGGAAGTTATTCTTAAAATCAACTGAGCTCTATTCAACTCACGAGCTTGCAAGCGCTATCTCTCCCCTGCTGAAAACGCCGTCTTTACCACCAAAAATCAAAGCCGCACAAATTAAAGCCCTTCCGAAAGCCGCGGGGGTTTATTACTTTTATAGCGAAGAAGGCTCTCTCTTGTACGTTGGTAAGAGTGTCAACATACGCGCTCGTGTCATGAGTCATTTCAGCAATGATTATCGAAGTAGCAAAGAACTCCTTATGAGCACTAAGGTTGCGCATATCGATTTCAAGCGAACACCGAGTGATTTCGGCGCACAAATTCTCGAGAGCAATGAGATAAAAGCATTATCGCCGCTTTATAACAGAAGGCTTCGACGTACTAGAAAACTTTATAGCTTTCAAATTGAACAAAATTCAAAGGGTTATAAAACCGTCCTCACCCAACAAATAAACAGTAAACAAAAACCAGATGAGAGTGCGGGACTATTCCGGAGCGCTCGTCAGGCTAGCAAGCAATTAGAGAAACTCGCAGATCACTATTTTCTTTGTTACAAGTTGCTTGGTTTAGAGGGCAATCCGCTCGATAACACTCCCTGTTTTAGACGCCAATTACATCGCTGCTTCGGTGCATGCGAAGGAATTGAATCTGCCGAAGACTATAATGCTCGTATCGATGTAGCGATGAATAAACATCAACTTGTTTTATGGCCATTTGATACGCCGATACTCGTGGAAGAAAACGACGTAAATGATGACGAATTCAAACACTTTCACTTAATCGATCAATGGCAATATCTAGGCAAAATTGAATCAGAAGAAGAATTAAGAGAGCGTGGTTATGTTCCCTTAAAAGCGCATATTGGGACAGAAATTCAAGCTCATCAACACGAAAACAATGCAGAGAATAAAGCGCATTTTGATCTAGATATTTACTTTATACTGCTCCGCTTTCTGCTTAAATCAGATCAACTAAAATTGAACCAATTGCGCATCCATAAACTTACAAAACTTGAGTAAAATGCATCTATGAAACAAGCGAAACAAACACCAAAAGATCGCGCCATACAGCTCATAGGGCTTGTTTGCCTAGTTGCTCTTTTCTTTTTCGATACAACAGAGCAGCCCATGCTGATTAAAAGCATACTGTTTGCATTGCTTTTACTGCCTTTAGGCTTCGGCATCAAATTTGTCATCAATCCAACTAATCAGCCATCACGACGACTCATCGCGACACTCGTTTGTATCGTATGGTGCGGCGTACTGGCGACAGCCGCTGCCTCCTTCTTTTTCTAGAAAAACGAGGGCAACAATTGCTTTCAATCGATGACAAAAATATGCACGCAGCATAGTTTTACGTACTACAGTCACTGACGCATACACACGATTTGGAGCTTAGTATGGACGTTCAGGCATTAGTACTTGCACTTTTAATCGGCGCGATCGCGGGTTGGCTAGCAGGCCAAATTATGAAAGGCATAGGGTTTGGCTTAGTTGGAAATATAGTTGTTGGTATTGTTGGCGCATTCATAGGCAGTTTCGTACTGCAACTCCTTGGCTTGTACGCCGGTGGAATTTTAGGTTCGATCGTTAGCGCCACCTTAGGTGCCGTCATCCTGCTTGCAGTCATTGGAGCTATCAAAAAAGCATAAATACCTTATCGTGGAAATTTTCCAATATTACGGCTGCGATTGGCTTGTAATGATCTTTACCTTTTTGGCAACCTATCAATTAGGCAGCAAGCATCGCTATGGCTTTATTACCATGATGGCCGCTAATATTTGCTGGGCTACGCTGGGGATTTTAACAGGTAGCATCGCAATGCTTATCGCCAACATCATTATTTTCTGTATGAACCTAAGAGCTTATATAAGGTGGTAGCGACGCAATGAGCGCAATACTGACAGGATTTTCTTTGGGCCTGTCATTGATTTTGGCAATCGGCGCTCAAAACGCATTTGTTCTGAAGCAAGGACTCAAAAAAGAACATGTATTTGTTAGCTGCTTTATCTGTGCGCTTTCAGATGCCATTCTTATTTCGGCAGGCGTATTCGGATTTGGCGCTCTCGTTACTACTTATCCGCAAATAGAAACCTTTGCACGTTATGGCGGTGCAATATTCTTACTGTTTTATGGCTTAAGCAGTTTCTATAGTGCTTGCACTGTTAAGCATGAGCTTACCGAAAGCCAAGAAAACACATCAAGCATATTAACGACAATATTAACCTGCCTTGCTTTTACATGGCTCAATCCTCATGTTTATTTGGACACTGTAGTATTGCTTGGCTCCATCTCTACACAATATGGTGAGTTACAATACTGGTTCGGATTCGGTGCCGTTATCGCATCATTTACTTTCTTCTTTTCACTTGGATATGGTGCTCGGTTCCTAAGACCAATCTTTGCCCAAGCAAAATCATGGCAAGTCTTGGAAGTAATTATTGGTGTCATCATGCTAAGCTTGGCGCTGAGCCTCGTCATCTAAAACTCTTTGCTTTCACTGCGAGATAAATGAACACACACTACGACAGTCCTTTTGGTGCGCTAACGCTTCAACGCTATCCGTTATTTAAAAATAGTAAGGCTCAACAGAACCTGCAGGCATGGGAAGGTGCTGACACCTTGTTATTGGAAGAACTGAGTAAGCATGATCTGTCCAATAAACGAATTCTTATCTTAAACGACCAATTTGGCGCGATCAGTTGTGCGCTTCGTGCATTTGATATCACGATTCAAACTGACTCATTTTTGTCATCGACAGCTATTCGATTAAATACGCAGGCGAATACAAAACAAGAACCTGAGAAACTTGTTCCAAGCACAACATCACTTGAAGGCAGCTTTGATCTTGTCGTTATTAAAATCCCCAAATCATTAAGTTTTCTAGAAGATCAGTTGTATGCGATTAGAAAACATATAAACGAGCATTCTGTTGTCATAGCAAGCGCTATGGTAAAAAGTCTTAGCAAGAACACCCGTGATATTTTTGAAAAGCTGCTAGGCCCTAGCGAACAATCTTTAGCTTCAAGAAAATCAAGATTAATCCATTGCAACCCCTCTCCAAACAAGTGGAAAGGCCAATCGCCTTTTCCTAGAAGCTATTCAACACATGGACTCGAATTGAGCTGCGATGCTAATGTTTTTGCGGAGGGGCGACTGGACCCTGGAACTCGCGTATTTCTAGACTATCTACAAGAGCTTCCAAAAGCTGAAACGATCATCGATCTAGCCTGCGGCAGCGGCATCATGGGAATTATGTGTGCTCAAACTATTGAGCCCAAACATACCTATTTTTGTGACGAATCATTTATGGCCGTCGCGAGCACTACAAGAAACGCGAGTCGTTATTTAAGCGAGCGATTTTCTGCAAGCTGCGCCAATAATATTCCCGAATCATACCCAAAAATGGATCTTATAGTCTGCAACCCGCCCTTCCACCAGCAACAAACCATGAGCACAGATATCGCGATGAGCATGTTTAAAAATGCGTATCGTCAGCTAAAGAGAAACGGAGAATTTTGGGTTGTTGCTAATCGCCACCTTGGATATCACACTGCATTAAAGAAACTCTTTGGGAATTGCGAAAATATTGCCAAACACGCCAAGTACGTCGTTTTACGATGCAAACGCATTGATTGATATACTATGAATACAGCTCTCACCATGCGTTTAAAAGACTGGGCGATCCTCATAGGTTTATCCGTCCTATGGGGCGGTTCGTTTTTATTCAATGAATTTACCCTACCCGATTTTTCTCCAACCACGACAACATGGCTAAGAGTCACGATTGCCGCTGCCTGCTTGTGGACATTAGCTTTCGTGCGAAAAGTTCCCATTCCTTCCTCACCGAGATTCTGGGTTGCAATAGCACTGATGGGTCTACTAAACAATGCGATTCCGTTTAGCTTAATTGTATGGGGGCAGCAAGAAATTGATTCGGGTTTAGCCTCAATTCTGAATGCAACGACACCATTATTTACGATCTTGGTCGCCGGAATATTCCTTAGTGACGAACGAATAAGCCCTACAAAATTAAGTGGCGTCGTGTTTGGCTTTGTTGGCGTCGTGATCATGATCGGTACAGATCAAATCACACAAATTAATACTAGTATTAGCCCGAGCACACTCGCACAATTTGCGATCTTAGGTGCAGCATTATGCTATGCGATTGCGACTGTATTTGGGCGCAGATTCAAAGCCATGAACGTAAACGTGATTGTAATTGCCGCAGCACAAACTAGTTTGGCAAGCCTATGGCTCATACCAGTTTGCATAAGCTTTGACGGTTTTAGTGAGCTACAAGTCGCGACGCATACAGCTTGGCTCGCCGTGCTCGCCCTAGGAGTATTAAGCACCGCCTTAGCTTATATTGGTTACTTTGCTGTGCTATCAAGCGCAGGCGCTACCAACCTATCTCTTGTGACGTTTATGGTGCCAGTGTCTGCTATCTTTTTAGGATGGCTGATTATCGGAGAACAGCTCTCCACAAGCCATTATTTGGGAATGTTATGCATCGCCCTTGGACTAGGAACCATTGATGGGCGCCCACTAAAGGCAATACGAACTAAAATGTTGAAACCTTAAAGGCTTGGCTTAACAGTCTGACTTCAGATCATCTAGCAATGCCGATAATGTCTGCTTGCCTTTTTTCTTCGCACGCTCTTTGTCTTGTTCTTCTCCGCCTTCCCAAACAAGATCTTCGTCTGGAAGTTCATCCAAGAACCGACTCGGAATCGTCTCTATTTTCTCTCCAAACTGCTTTCTGGTTGCTGCATAGGTTAGCGCCAAGGTTCTTTTTGCTCGCGTAATACCTACGTACATTAAACGTCGTTCTTCTTCGATATTATCTTCTTCGATACTGTTTCGATGCGGTAGTATTTCTTCTTCTAATCCCATAATGAAAACATGGGGAAACTCCAACCCTTTCGAGGCATGAAGTGTCAGCAAATGAACTTTGTCGCTGTCATCCTCTTCTTCTTGCTGCTCTAGCATGTCACGCAAAACAAGTTTCGATATTGCTTCATCGATGCCAATTTCGTCTGCTGTACCTTTGTCTGCCTCGAGCATCGTTTGCATCGAATCAATCAAATACCAGACATTATCCATTCGTCGTTCAGCAGCCTTGGGCGAACTTGCGTTTTGATGAAGCCACTGATCATATTCGATATCTATAAAGAGTTGCTTGAGTACAGGAATAGGGTCCTCTTCATAACAACGACGTGTTGTGCGCTCAAGCCATGAGGCAAAACGACGCACTTTCTCTAAGGCGCGCTCATTCAAGACTTGAGACAAGCCCATCTCACCACATGCTTGATAGAGGCTGATGTTTCGCTCCGTTGAATAGTTCCCTAGTTTTTCAAGTGTACTAGGACCAATTTCTCGGCGCGGTACATTTACAACACGCAAAAAGGCCGCATCATCATCCGGATTTACCAACAACCTTAAATACGACATCGCATCTTTAATTTCATTTTTAGCAAAGAAAGATGTACCGCCTGACAAGCGATATGGCACCTGAAACGCTTGTAGCTTGATTTCTAATAAACGACTTTGATGATTACCGCGATACAACACTGCGAAATCTTTGAACGAAACACCGCGCTTTAACTTCTGATCGAGAATCTCAGCCGCAACTTGTTCGGCCTCTGCATCTTCATTACGGCAGCGGATAATACGAATAGGCTCGCCACCTTTCATATCACTCCATAAGGCTTTCTCAAATGCATGCGGGTTATTCGCGATCACGACGTTTGCTGCATTCAATATCAAACTTGTGGAACGATAATTTTGCTCGAGCTTAACGAGTTTCAATGATGAAAAATCTTGCTCTAGTTTGGCTAGATTTTCAGGTCTCGCACCTCGCCATGCATATATTGATTGATCGTCGTCCCCGACGACTGTTAGCGCCTCTCGCTCCTGCACCAACATACGAACAAGATCATACTGAGCGAGATTGGTATCTTGATACTCATCAACCAACAAGTATCGAATTTTCTGCCGCCATTTTTGTAATACATCAGCCTCATTTTTAAATAACAAAACGGGCAATAAAATTAAGTCATCAAAATCTAAAGCGTTATAGGCTTTCAAATAGCGCTCATATAGAACATAGGCTTGGGCAGCTTGCAGATCTTCTGGTGTTTTTGCTTTGCTCACCGCAACTTGAGGTGTCCACATTACATTTTTCCAGTTAGAAATTTGCATCTGGACAAGATTGAGAACATCGCTGTTTTCCTCACCTTCTTTCATGAGGATGTCTCGCAACAAGGTTTTTGCATCTTCGCTATCGAAAATAGAAAACCCTGGTTTATAGCCTAAGCGCTCGTGCTCAGTTCGAATGATATTGAGACCGAGGTTGTGAAAAGTGGAAATATTTAAGCCACGCGCATCTGGGCCCGAAATCAGCTGACTAACCCGCTCTTTCATTTCCCTCGCGGCTTTATTGGTAAAGGTAACCGCTGCGATATTCCTGCCTTTAATACCGCACTCGTTAACGAGATAAGCAATCTTGCGCGTAATTACACTCGTTTTACCACTCCCTGCACCAGCTAATACGAGCAAAGGCCCGCCAACATATTTAACGGCTTCACTCTGTTTTGGATTCAGGGTACTCCCCACAACTGACCTCAATAAACACATTAACGATAGAGCCGCGTAGTTTAACCGAGTTGCAAGCCGAGTAAAAAAGCTATCTTTATTTCATTTACAAGGGTTTAAATTCAGGGCTTCGCTCCCATCTAAACGCTCGTAAAATAAAATACGGACAACGCGAATGTTATCTATCACGCAAACCATTGCGAACGAACTCTCTGTTCGCACAGAACAAGTTGACGCGACGATTCGCCTCATTAAAGACGGCGCAACGATTCCTTTCATTGCCCGTTATCGCAAAGAACAAACTGGCGCGTTAGATGATACGCAACTTCGTAAGCTCGATGAACGACTAACTTATTTAACTGAGTTAAATGAACGAAGAGAAGTCATCCTTAATAGCATTTCGGAACAAGACAAACTCACGCCTGAGCTCGAAAAGAAAATCCAGTCCGCTCAAAGTAAGCAGACCCTAGAGGATTTGTATTTACCCTACAAACCCAAGCGACGAACCAAGGGCCAAATAGCCATTGAAGCGGGCCTAGAACCCTTAGCAGATAGGCTGTTCTCTACTCCAGAAACATCTCCAGAGCATGAAGCCGAAAAATACATCAACGAAACGTTGGGATTTACTGATGTAAAAGCTGTATTGGATGGCGCTAAATATATTTTGATCGAGCGTTTTTGCGAGGACGCAGATTTACTAAATAAGCTGCGTAATGAAATGTGGCAATACGGGCAATTAGAAAGCTCTGTTGCTGATGAAAAGCATCAAGATGCACAGAAGTTTCGCGATTATTTTGAATACAATGAATCCATCAAAAAGATCCCATCACATAGAGCGCTTGCTTTATTTAGAGGTCGAAAAGACGGCATCCTATCTTTGAAACTTGAGCATCAAGATGCGGACAAGACGAGTCGAATTTCAGTTTCACCTTGTGAAATCATGATCGCCGAGCATTTTGCTATCAAAGACCAAGGCCGCGCATCGGACGCTTGGTTGAGAGAAGTCGTTCGCTGGGCTTGGCGAGTTAAGCTCAGCATGAGCATCGAGACAGAGCTACTCTCTCAACTACGTGAAACAGCTGAAAGCGGCGCGATTAAAGTATTTGCTGATAATCTAAAAGATTTATTGTTGGCCGCGCCCGCAGGGCCAAAAGTTACCATTGGCCTTGATCCCGGTTTACGTACCGGAGTAAAAGTTGCTGTTGTTGACGCGACGGGCAAACTTTTAGCCTATGACACCATCTACCCTCATGCCCCCAAAAACCAATGGGATACATCGCGAGAACGTATTGCTCAACTTGCAAAAAAATACAATGCTGAGCTATTGAGCATCGGTAACGGCACAGCCTCACGCGAGACCGAAAAACTCTGTGCAGATGTCTGCAAATATTATCCTGACTTGAAGCTCTCTCGAATTGTCGTCAGCGAAGCTGGAGCTTCGGTGTATTCCGCATCAGAAATCGCTGCGAACGAATTTCCCGATATTGACGTCAGCATCCGAGGAGCGGTATCGATCGCTAGAAGGTTACAAGACCCGCTTGCAGAGCTTGTGAAAATAGAGCCCAAAGCCATTGGTGTTGGTCAGTATCAACACGATGTAAGTCAGTTCAAGCTTGGAAAAAGCTTAGACGCGGTCATTGAAGACTGTGTTAATGCTGTTGGCGTCGACGTCAATACAGCTTCTGCACCTTTACTTTCACGCGTATCTGGCATCGCAGCCAACACAGCGTCCAATATTGTTTTGTTCCGAGATACATATGGCGCTTTTCGCTCTAAAGAAGATTTGAAATCAGTGCCTCGTTTAGGCGATAAAGCTTTCGAACAATGCGCTGGATTTCTTCGTATTAACAATGGCGAAAATCCGCTAGATGCCTCTGCCGTGCATCCCGAGTCATATTCTGTCGTTGAACAAATTGCCAAATCTCAAGACAAAAAAGTAGTGCAACTTATTGGTGAAACGTCTGTCACACAACTCGACGCCTCGGCCTTCACTTCCGATAGCATCGGCGTTCATACCATTAACGATATTTTGCGCGAACTTGCGAAGCCTGGTAGAGACCCTCGACCTGAATTTAAATCAGCAAACTTTAAAGAGGGTATCGAAGAGATAAGCGATTTAAAAGAAGGAATGATCCTTGAAGGCAGTGTCACCAACGTGACAAATTTTGGGGCCTTTGTAGATATTGGAGTGCATCAAGATGGCCTCGTGCACATTTCTTGTCTGGCTAACAAGTTCGTGAAAGACCCTCGAGACGTGGTTAAAACGGGCGATATTGTCAAAGTAAAAGTACTTGAGTTTGACGCCAAGCGTAAACGTATTGCGCTAAGTATGCGATTACAAGACGCAGCCGAGCAAACGACACCAAAGTCATCAGAACAAAAAAACACCAAAGCAAAAAACCAGCAAAACGCGCCACTCAACAACGCGTTTGCTTCTGCCTTTGCTAAGGCTAAAAAACAGTAAGCGCTAGTTAAATACAGACTAAACGACTAAGCTAACCGACTTAATATTCTCCCGCAAATAGGGTGAAAGGATTACACATGACAGACGCATGCCTAGGATTAGAAGCGGGAATCGACACTCTTCGCACTTATGTTCAAACCTCTTCAGTGCCTCTTATCTCAAGAGGCTTAGAAAAAGAGGGTCTTCGCACACTAGCTAACAGCGACATTTCACAGAGTGATCACCCTAAGGCTCTCGGCCATCCTCTTACACACTCAAGCATTACCACTGACTATTCAGAAGCTCTGTTAGAGCTGATTACAGGCGTTGAATCAAACGCGGGTAATCTTCTATCACAACTCGAAATGACGCATCGTTTTGTCTTGAATAATATTGGCGACGAGCTCTTGTGGGCGGGATCAATGCCCTGTCATTTAGATGGTGATAAAAGCATTCGTATCGCTGAGTACGGCGACTCCAATATTGGCAGACTGAAACATATCTATCGTAAAGGTCTGGATGTGCGTTATGGCAGAATCATGCAGAGTATCGCAGGCCTGCATTTTAACTTCTCCTTATCGGATGAATTCTGGATGCAGTTAAAAGATGCCGAAAATAGTCAAACTGATCTACAGACCTACAAATCTGAGAAGTACTTTGCGCTGACGCGTAATTTTCGACGTTACAGTTGGCTATTGATGTATCTATTCGGCGCATCTCCTGCACTAGACGCTAGTTTTCTGAATGGCAAAAGCAGCGATCTTGAAGTATTCGATGAAAAAGGCACGTATTACAAACCCTACGCAACCTCTCTGCGAATGAGTGACTTAGGCTATACGAATAACGCTCAAAGCTCTTTAAATATCTGTTTCAACACGCTTGATAACTTCACTAAAACACTTGGCGATGCGATTCATACCTCTTACCCAAGCTATGAAAAAATTGGGCTAAAAGATGATCATGACTACACGCAGTTGAATACCAATATTCTGCAAATCGAGAATGAGTATTACAGCAGTATTCGCCCCAAACGCACGACATTCTCAGGTGAAAAGCCAACGGCTGCATTAATTGAGCGTGGCGTAGAATATGTTGAAGTTCGCTGTCTTGATCTAAACCCCTACCTACCTTTAGGTATCGACAAACAGCAAGTTACTTTTATGGATGGTTTTCTTCTGTTTTGCCTACTCCAAGACTCTCCATTCTTGAGCGCAGAAGCGTGTGAAGAACTTGAGCGGAACTTCACTTTAGTGACCAATGAAGGTCGAAAGCCAAACCTTTCACTGAACCAAAATGATCAAGCGCGTGACTTGAAAGAGTGGGCAACATCATTACTAGCAAACATTGAGCAGGTGTCTTCTGCGCTAAATAAACAAGACGCTGCAGCGCTTAAGTCCGCTATAAAGGCACAGCAAGCTAAAGTGAAGGACAGTGCCTTATGCCCTTCTGCTAAGGTTCTTGCAGATATGCAGTCAAAGTCTGCTTCGTGGCTTGAGCTCTGCACCGCCTTATCATCTGAGCATAAATCTCAACTATTAGCATCCAGCATCAATGAGCAAAAGTTATCCGAACTTGAATCGACTGCGAAGCAAAGTCATCAAGATGCTCAAAACATTAAGCAAGCTGATAACGTACCCTTCGATGCATTTCTTGATGCATACGTCTCACCATAAAGAACACCCATACTCGGATGCGAAACGCTTCCGAGTTTTTTCAATTACGTAAAGCTAATCCCCGCCTTTTTTGAGAACTGTCCGTTTCTGACAAATATTTCATCGTTCAAAATTTGCGCATTGCCGTGCATGTGCTAATTTTGTAACTGTACGTAACGAAATGTGTCAGCGTATTACCTAAAAAAACATAAAGACACATTCTTAGCGTGCAGAGTAGTGTTCATTGCACTAACGTAAATATATGTAACCTGTATTCGCGCATTGCTTTTAAAGCGAACAAAAATGATAAGCGCATCACAAAATACAGACTACGCTATCAAACCGTTATGTGTTGACTTGTGCGTGCCGAACCGCTTGAAGTCGATTGTACAGAGCAACTACCAATGCTCTGTGCATGAAAGTGCTTGGCAGCCTATTGAAAGGAGTGGCCCAATGGCCGAAGACTTTTCTTTAAGCTGGAATTTAGAATCTCTTAACAAAGCTTATAAGCAAGGCTATATGTCTGGCGTTATGGGCAAAACAAGAGAAGACCGCCCCGGTATGAGCGATGTTGTGCTTGCCGCGTGGGAGGCAGGCTGGGAGGACGGCAACGATGTTGCCATCCAAGACACGCCTAATGTCGTGCGTCTAGCTTCCTAAATTTGAACAACAAAGCTGGTAAATAGTAGGTCTTGTACACCTGTCTTACCTACTTCCTCAGCTAAAGCTTCTTTTACTCTGCTAAGCGCAGCCAAACGAATAGTCTCTTGCGCTGTGTGAGAGCTCATTCCCTCTTTAGATTGTTCAGACAATAACATTACTATTTGATGCCTAATCAAAGGAGCATGGTGCTTTACCAACTCGACATGCTCTTCGCTTTCAACCTTTAAAGATATCTCAGCTTTTACATAAGATAGTTTTCTGCGAGGCTCGCCAAAGTTACTTACAAATGCAGGATTCATGGTGTGATAAACAGCTCTTTGTTTTTCTGAAGATTCATCCTCTGCAAAGGCTAGTTGCATGGTCATTAAAGCGCCGATTAGAGCGAGTACCGCTTTCATATTACTTCCTTAGAATTGGTCAATAGATCAAGTATAGGTCGATCCACCAATTCAAGAAGTAATGATGCGTGACTATTTGTAGCGACCGGTCTCAGTTCACAAAAATTAAGAAGACTTAACTCGCCAACTTTGCGCTTAACTCGCACCATTGGCAGCAGATTTTATAGAGGCTTATACAGTGCAGTTATCCAATCGATTGATCGCGCTAGCAATCATAGTAACGAGCGTATCGTTAGTACTTGTCGCAAGCTATGTTGAACCTTTCGCTAGTATGAATCCGTGCCCGATGTGCATGATGCAAAGAGCAATCTACTTATGCGTCGGGGGCTTTGCCCTACTAGCTTTGCTCGCTGCCAAACACGCAGTAGCAAAGAATATTTTCACGGGTCTTGGTTTGCTCACATCAATCGCAGGAATAAGTGTTGCTGCTCGACAAGTTTGGCTGCAACATTTGCCAGCAGATGAAGTTCCGGCATGCGGCCCGCCCCTTGAATATATGATCGAAGTATTCCCGTTAATAGAAGTATTACAATCCATGTTAATGGGCACTGGTGACTGCGCAGAAATTCAATGGCAGTTTCTAGGTCTGTCGATTCCTGCTTGGAGCATTGTTGCTTTTTCAGGTCTTGCAGTCGCAAACATTATATTGCTGTTTAAAAAACAATAACGGAAAGGCTCACACGCCGTAACGTTTTGCAACAATTTACATATTGCTAGCAATACGCATATTCGCTAGCTTAAGTCCTACAACAGGATGAATAAAAAAGCGCTCAAGCGCTGAACCAGCAGGCTGAAATTTAAAAAGAAGATTCACGCCAAACGGATACTGGAGAGATTCATGTTAGAAAACTGCAAGAATGCAAAAGAACGTTGGGGCGGAGTAAATGAGCTCATCGATAAATGGTTGGTCGAACGTCAAGACTTAATTGTCAAGTTCTGCGACCTCACGATGAACCATCCAAGCTCACAAGAAAACACCATTGAGAAACTTCAAAGCTTTTGCCAAGTGTTAGTAGACTATGTTTCTGTTGGCCACTTCGAAATCTATGAACAGCTCATTGCCGAAGCCATTGAATTCAATAACGAAGATGGCACGGTTTTAGTCGAAACGACAATTCCACAAATTCAAGAAACGACCGAAGTTGCCTTAAATTTTAACGATAGCTTCGACGACATTCATAAAGTAGATGATGGTGTCGACAAGTTAGTGGCTCGCTTGGAGCGTCTAGGTAGAACCTTAGAAATCCGATTTGAGTTTGAAGACCAACTTATCGAAGCGATTCATACCTCTCAAGCTGACCTTGTATAATTAACAAGGAACGACCAAGCATCGATAATAAAGAGGTCTATACTTCTATGACCTCTTTTTTGATCGAACCGTAAGAGATGCGAAAACTCTTTTTATTACTTCTCCCCTTCACACTTCTGGCCTGCGCTCAGCAAGCAGAACAAAATTTCGAGTTAGCAAGCCAAGGCTTATTTGATGCCAGCATAAGCAACGACGGCACTATTGCTCTCATAGCTTCGCAACGACATGGCGCCAGCTTATGGAACTTGAATCCCTTAGAGCGCGTATTTAACTGGAATCATGAGAGTAATGAATATACTCAGATCACACATACTCATTTGTCGAAAAATGGAAATTTTGCAATTACAGCGCGTAATAATGAATGGATTCTATGGGATGCAAAAACAGGCAAGGCCCAAAACTTCTGGCAAACCCCGAGCAATATCAACAGCATCGCTCTGAGTGAAGATGGAAGCCACGCACTGATCGGTTTAGCATCTGGAGATCTCTGGTACACAGATACCCGAGCTGGTAATAACGTCAAAGAATTTCAACATGCTGATGCAATTCGATCAGTCGCACTATCGGGAAATACTGCCTTATCCGGCAGTGATGACAACTCCGCCACGTTTTGGGATTTAAATACTGGGAAAGCGCTTAAAACCCTAGACCTCAGCAATGCATCAAGACATGTCGCGTTTTCTCATAGTGGAGCACATGCCTTTGTCTCCTCGCTCAGAGAGGACCACTTTGTAATCGACACTACCAACTTTACTATCAAAAGCCAGATTAATGAGCGCTATACGGTCTTTAACGCAGCGAAGTTTTCAAACGATGATCAACGCGTATATCTCGCCAATCAACAAGGGTATATCCAAGTCTTTGACACCTCCAGTGGAGAAGAGGTATCTCGTTATCAAGCAAAACGAAAACACGTATTTGGCGTATCGCGATCAGTGGAAGATTTAGCCATCCTAACAAACGAGTTGCTCGCGATAACGAGTGACGGCCAACTGCAAGCGTTTTCTATCTCCAACTAGATGCTGTGCACACATTTTTTGACTGGCCTGTCATATACACTCAATGTCCATTTGAGCTGTAGTTTACGTAACGTAAAGCCATAATATTGATTCCGAAAATAAAAATAACAAAATGAATATGAGTCTACGGCAAGCCTTGCTTGCCCGATCTTTTTTCTCTTCTTCAATAATTCAGAATCACTCAACCTGCCTTTCAGGCGCACAAAGCACAGATATTCAGGCATCCTTCTAAAAACTTAGAATTATTTTTACGCCTCTTCAATAGTTAACAGTCGTAATCTTAACCCGAGCAATACGTCCCATTTTATACAGCATGCCCCTTTCTAAATATGTTTGTCCTTTTGATGCATAGTATACGAACGCGTAAGGCATTACGCTTTTTAGACAATAAAAATAAAAATCGGAAAGTGTCGTTAGGGAATTCAACTCCTATTCTTTCCCCCCCGCAAATAAATATAAAAAAACACATACGACAGGTGATTAAAATGAAAAAGCCCTTACTGCACTCGGAATGTGTGCTGCGGTAGCTTTGTCTCCGCAAATGGCTAGTGCGACTGGTTCAGGCTCTGTTCCTATTCTAGACTTTGCAGGCGGCTTATTAGGCGCTCCAAACTTCCCAGATTCAGAGAACTACACAACAGATGACGACATCATCATTACCGCATTTGATGGCGTTGAATAAACGGCGAACATCTTTGTTCCTACAGATATTCAAGGTACTGCGCCAGCAATTATTTTCATCAATAGCTGGTCAATGAACGAATACCAATACTTACAACAAGCTGCAGAGCTTGCAGATAAAGGCTATATCGTTCTGAATTATGCAACGCGTGGTTTCGGCGAGTCTGGCGGTTTAATTGACACAGCTGGCCCAAAAGACATGAACGACTACAGCACAGTAATCGACTATTTGATTGCTAACTACCCTGTAGACGAGAGCGCTATCGCAACAGCGGGTATTTCTTACGGCTCAGGCATCAGCTTACTAGGTGCAGCGCAAGACCCTCGCGTAAAAGCCATTGCAGCAATGAGTTCATGGGGCGATCTAGTTCATGCTTTGTACGGCGACCAATCGCCACGCCAAGTTTGGGGTGAGCTACTTAATCTAGCAGGCGGCTTAACAGGCAACCCAGACCCAATCATTGACCAACACTGGAACAATGTAAAAAATCAGAACCTAGATGCGATTCCAGACGTTGTAGAATGGGCAAGTATCCGTTCACCGATCAATTACGTTGATCAATTGAATGAAAATGGCACTGCGGTTTACCTTGCAAAAGCTTATGGTGATAACCTATTTATGCCTAACACTCTGATGGACATGTTTAGTCAATTTACTACACCTAAGTACGTTGACTTGCTGCCAGGTACACACGCAACTGCTGAATTACTTTCATCACTTGTTGGCTTGGGTGAAAACGTTATTTGGGAAAACGTATACGACTGGTTCGACATTCATTTGAAAGGCGAAACTAACGCTTTATCGTCAGCAAAAACAGTGAACATGAAGGTTCGTTTTGAAGACAAATTCGATCTATTTGACACCTACCCAATTCCAGAAGCGACTGAGCAAACCTATTACTTGCACCCACGCTCTACCTTCGACACTGGCGACATGGAAACCTACCAATACTGGTCATGGTTCAACATGGAAACTGACGACACCATTAACGGCTGGTTCGGGACAACCTTCTCAACTGGCGTACCAATTCTAGGCGACCTTCTTGAGCAGGTAGACATCCCTGTTATTGCTAACATCAAAGCTGAGAGCGAATTCCGTGCGATTTACTGGGAAAGCGACCGTCTTGATGCAAAAATGGAAATTCGCGGCACGCCAAGCGTGAACCTTCGCGTACAACCCCACTACAATAAAGCTCAGATCGTCGCGTACTTGTACGATATGGATTCTTGGGGCTGGGGTAAGTTAATTACACACGGCGTTATCACTCTTCCTGATGCGAACTGGGGTGATAAAGTCCGCGTTGATTTCGACATGGTAACAACAGCTTACGATGTCCCTGCTGGCCACAAAGTCGTCATGGCGATTGATACAAAAGATCCTTATTACAAGTCACCAACTAGTGCAGACTTTTACTTAGACTTCCAATACAAAACGTCTGAGCAAAACACTGTCACGATCCCAACTCTTTAATAAGCTGCTTTAAAGAGCGAAAGGCAGAGTAAAGACTCTGCTTTTTTTATTTGTTATCAATTCAGGAAAAATTCTGAGAAAGTTTCCACAGTCAGAATTAGACCAAAGTGTTAGATTGAAAACTCAGTAAATGATGTAAGCATAATGACGCAATATACTCGATCACCTGGTTTAGCACTGGAGCAATGTAGGCTGCTACTTCGTTATGGTCTTAAGAAAGGCTTAATGCATGAGCAGTGCCTAGAAAACTCAAAACTAAACATCGAAGACTTTGATACCGTCTCCTGTGAGCCAAGCATAGAACAAGAGCGAATTATCATTCTTAATCTATGCAATCATATCAACGAAACGCCTGCACGCATTGGCTATGCCATCGGTTTAAAGGTAGGCCTACCGAGCTTTGGATTAATCGGCCAAGCAATGGCTAGCAGCGCGAGTCTCAAGCACGCGCTTGATATTGCTCTTCGTTATAGCCAAGAAGTATTTCATTTCACCAACATCAATTATCATGTTAAGAACGACAATTTCGATTTACAATGGGAAATAGCTCATGCAGAGGATGAAGAGCTAAAAGACTTCTACATTTCTAGAGATTTTGGCGCTTGCTTAACAATCATGCGCTCATCAGGTCATAACATTCCGATCAAGAAGCTGAGCACGAGCTTAAGTGATGAAGTCTTAAGTAAAGAAATCGTCGAGGAATTGTCTTGCGATGTAAATGTGGAATCGAAGGTAATGTCAATTACTGTCGATGAAAAGCTACTTCATCTACCTATGCCACTGTTAAATGCGCAAGCCAGTCAAACACTAGAGTCTCTCTGCTATACACAAATTGCTCTCCCCAACACAAATGAGAAAATGAGTCTGAGTGAGAAGATAGGGCAATTACTGAGACAACATCAATACATTCTGACACGCGATGATGCTGCGAACGCATTATGCGTCTCTTCACGCACACTTGCTCGCCACCTTCTTAACGAAAAAACTACTTGGCGAACATTAGTTGCAACCCAGCGTATCGCAGAAGCCAAGCATCTACTTTCACACAGTGATGACAGTATCGAGTTAATTTCAGAAAAAGTAGGATTCAGCTCAAGCAGCGCTTTCTCTTTAGCGTTTAAAAGGGCATGCGCAAAAACGCCGAGCGAATATAGAAAGCACTATTCGATTCAAGCAAAAACTAAGACTGCCTAAAAGCTAAGCTTATTTGGAAGATGGAAGTGCGTAAGCAGACTCTTCTAATGGGCGCTTTAAGACCTGACTATAGAAGAACTCGAGCGCCTGACGCGCTTGATTAAGACGAGCTCGCGAAGGAGACAGACGACGCGTCACGTGTCGCAAAAATTCTTTCACGTTTTTCTCGTTCAAGCTAAAGGGGTTAGATAATCCATTAAATGTAAGATACTGTGCGATCCACTGCTCGTAAGTATGGAATGTACGCTCACATAAAGCGTTCTTCTGACATACTTTTGTCATACGATCCGCAAGCCCTGGCTGAGCTTCATCTAGAACAATCTTCGCATCCATGTTGACCGCCTGAACTATCTTTCTTATTTAAGTGTGCGCACTTTACCAGATTATGCAAAGCACGCAAATACTCAAAAGACCTAAGCTTTTAACTCTTCAATTGCATCGATGTATTGCTGCATCGCTTCATCTGCACTCGCACCTTTAAGGTCTTCCCATGCTTGATATTTAGCGCGACCAACGAAGTCCATCATGCCAGGTTTTTTACCTGTCACATCACCTTCTGTAGCTTGCTTGAACAAAGCGTACATCTTTAGCTTAAGCTCGTTCGATGGCTGAAAGTCACCTTCAGCTGTTTGTACGTAGTTTACTGTTTCTTCAAATTTTGCTTTTAAGTCTGACATCTAGATTACTCCTCGAAAAAATCGGCGTTGATTATACAAACCATTCCTTAGAATCTACAGTGATTTAGATCCATATTTGGACTTATCTATTGCGTTGACAGAACTACAGCAGATGGTCAAACTGCCGGCACACTTATTCATAGAAACAAACTAGGAGTGCTGTGTGGCAAAGCCCAACAAACTCAACACAATTGTCAGTAATGTGTATAAATTACCCGAATTTATGCGAACAAAAGCCTTAAGCACGCTTTTCGGAAAAACTGTCAAATACACGGGCACAACCGGTATCAAAGTAGAAGAACTAACGACGAACCGTTCGGTCGTAACGCTCACCAACAAAAAGTCTGTACAAAATCATATTGGCTCGGTTCATGCTGTTGCCAGCATTCTGATTGCAGAATCTGCAACAGGCTACCTAATAGGAATGAACATCTCAGACGACTGCGTTCCGGTAATCAAGACAATAAAGGCAGACTATGTTAAGCGAGCTAAAGGCAATATGCGTGCAGAAGCTTCTTTAACTGATGAACAAATAAAGCTTATTACATCATCCAATAAGGGTGAAACAACCGTATCCGTTACGGTCACAGATGCTGATGGGAAAGAGCCGATTCTAATGGAAATGGTATGGGCATGGACTCCTAAGAAGCGCTAACGAAATAAGCATGAGATAAGGATTTCTCGTGTTGATAACAATAAAAGATAATAACAATGAACATCCTAAAACTCGTATTATTCATATTCCTCATAACCATTGCTGTTTTTGTTTGGCGTAGCTGGCCAATCATGAATCTTGGCTACGATATCGCTAACGTTAATACTGACTACTGCGCACCTGTCGCAATTGAGGCTGGCCCAGAAGATATCACTGTTGACCTAGCGACTGGGGAGGCATTCATTGCCACAGACGCTCGCCGCGACTATCTAAAATATGGCACAGCCCCGCAAACACCAGGAGCTATATGGGTAAAAGACTTGAATAGCGATAACCCTCCTCCGGTTAAAATAGAAGCGAATTATCCAGAGGCATTTCATCCGCATGGAATTTCCCTTCTCAAAGAAAATGGAAAACGCTATCTGTTTGTCGTAAATCATCCAAGCACTACGTTTCATCAAATCGATATTTTTGAGCTTGAAAGCTCGCATAAAGCGACCTTACTAAAGAGCGTCACCTCCGATTTATTTATTTCGCCTAACGACATTTTTGCTACATCCTTAAACGAATTCTACGTCACAAATGACCACGGAGCCCCTCGTCACACACCACAAGAAAAAGTCGAAGACTTCTTTCGTTTAGCGAATAGCAATGTCGTTCATTACAAAGATGGCAAAGCTACGATTGCACTGGATGATCTATATATGGCGAATGGCATTACGATCGATGAAGATGGAAAAATATATGTCGCGGAATCGACCGGGCTTCAAATCACCCAATATTCAAAAGATACTGATGAAAGTTGGAAAGCGACTCAACGCTATGACCTTGAAGTTATCGTCGACAATTTAGAATGGTCAGATACCGGTAAGCTTCTAGTTGCTTCTCACCAAAGCGCGCTTTACTTTTTAATGCATACCTTTGAGCACAGCAATCACTCACCTTCTATCGCACACGAAATCGATACCGTAAGCGGTGAAATCAATTTGCTATATATGAGCGATGGCGCTCAGCTGTCAGGCGCTAGCGTCGCAGCGCAATATAAAGATTCTTTATTAATTGGTTCTGTATTCGAAGAACATTATCTTCACTGCAAATCTGAACAGTTAGCGTCACGCTAACTGTTCTACTTTAGAGCAAACCGAAAAATCCTGGAAAGAATAAGATAGCTAGAACGACCAATATTTGTAGGCAAATGAAAGGCATCACACCTTGATATATGTCGCTCGTTCTAATGCTAGACGGTGCGACCCCTTTCAAATAAAACAAACTAAAACCGAAAGGGGGTGTTAAGAAACTCGTCTGCAAATTCATAGCAATGAGAATCGCAAACCACAGCATACTGATTCCTAGCAATTCAGCGATCGGTGCCAGCACCGGAACAATAATGAAAGAGATTTCGACGAAATCAATAAAGAATCCTAGTATCAAAATGACAAGCATCGTGAGAATAAGAAAACCCCATTTCTCGCCAGGCAAATTCGTTAACCAGTGCTCTAATATCTCTTCACCGCCGGTATAGCTGAATGTCATTGAAAAAGCCGTAGCACCCAGCAAAATAGCAAACACCATCGCTGTAACGGTCACTGTTTCACGAGCACTATCTAAAAGCATCTTCAAATTAAATTGCCGATACAACATAGCTAAGACAAGCGCACCGATACCGCCCAAAGCAGAACTCTCGGTTGGCGTCGCAATGCCCGCAAAAATAGAACCTAGCACCAATGCAATTAGCAGAAGCGGAGGAATAATGGAAAACAAGGCGTCTTTAATCGCCTCAAAGCCAACGGCCTCAGTTGGTGGCATTGGAGGCGCTTTTTCTGGATTTCTAAGCGTGACAAAAAGAATGTAACCAATATACAAAGCAATCAATAACAAACCTGGAGCAACGGCCGCCTGGAACAAATCCCCAACCGGCAAGCCCAATACATCGCCTAATATGATCAAGATGATTGAAGGAGGGATAATTTGTCCCAAGGTGCCCGATGCACAGATGGTGCCGCACGCTAATTGCTTATCATAGTTGTACTTCAACATCGCTGGCAGCGATATCAAACCCATCGCGACCACACTCGCTCCGACAACACCAGTAGATGCAGCTAAGAGCGCACCGACTAAGATTGTACTAATCGCTATACCACCACTCATACGACCAAACAACTGCGACATAGAAACCAGTAATTGTTCCGCTAACTTGGTTTTCTGTAGCACCACGCCCATAAAAATAAACAGCGGTATCGCCATTAATATGGTGTTTTCCATAATGCTTTGAATGCGATAAGGCATGAAAGCAAACAAATCAAAGCCTTCAGCAATCACTCCAAAAACAAGTGCGACGCCTGCAAATGTAAACGCAACGGGAAAGCCCAGCATCAATAAAAGAAGCGCAGCAAAAAACATAATAATGCCTATCATGAGAGCATTCCTTTATTGCCTTGCTGATAGTGAGCACGCCCTTTTAAGACCAAAATAGCTTTAGTCATCATGCCGAGAGCTGCGATACCAATAAAGATAAAAGAGATAGGTATTAACGATTTGATAATCCAGCGATAGGGTAGACCACCAGGGTCACCACTTCCCTCACCAATTGAATAGGCATCATGCGCAAAACTCGCTCCGTAATAGGTAACAAGTGCGACAAAAGGGAAAATGAAAGTCAACGCACCCACTAAATTCACAATAGCCTTACGCTGATCACTCCAGCCTTCGTAAAATATATCAACACGAACATGACCATCGCGCTGCATGGCGTAGGGGGTTCCTAACAAAAATACAGCCGCAAATAGATGCCACTCGAGCTCTTGCATGCCTATAGAGACATCATTAAAAACATAACGCATCACCACGTCGTAAAAGACGTTTAATAGCATGAACAACATCAAGATGCAGGCCACAAAGCCACATAGCGAAGTTGCCTTACGGCAAAACCAATCTAATCGTTCAATCATATAGAAAAAAGCCCGAACCAAGGTTCGGGCTCCTTATACTCACTTCTTACTTATTTTGTACTTTCAAGATACGCCTTGTCTGAAATCAAGGTCCAATCTCGTACTTTCGCCATATATTCTTGCTGGGAAGCAAGAACTTTCGCGGCAAACGGATCTGCTGCTGCATTCTCTTTAAGAAGCTCATCGTTTGCCTGAATAATGGCTGACATCACTTCTTCAGGGAAAGTTTTTACTAGAATGTTTGGATACTCTTCCTGCATCGTCGCCCAATTCTTACCACTTTCGTGCGTAGACTGGATATACATGTCATAGGCTGCTGTACGCATGGCGATACGCAATATTTCTTGCAGGTCTGCCGGCAAACCTTCAAAAGTTTTACGATTCACTAAGAACTGCAATTCAGCACCAGGCTCATGCCAACCGGTATAATAGTAAGGTGCGATTTTATGGAAGCCCATGCGCAAATCGAGAGATGGACCTACCCACTCAAGCGCATCAATAGTGCCTCGTTCAAGTGCTGTATAGAGCTCTCCCGGTGGGATATTCGTCGGTTTCGCACCGAGCTTTGCAAGCACTTCACCAGCAAAACCTGGGATACGCATTTTAAGACCTTGAAGGTCATCTAGCGTTTTGATTTCCTTCTGGAACCAACCGCCCATTTGGTTAGACGTGTTACCGCCTGGGAAAGACATTAAGTTGTGCTGAGAGTACAGTTCATCCATCAACTCCATACCACCACCGTAATAGAACCAGGCATACTGTTCTTGCGCCAACATTCCAAATGGCATGGTCGTGAAATACATCGTTGCAGGGATTTTCCCCTTCCAATAATAAGAAGCCGAATGCCCAAGGTCATACTGGCCTGACTTCACCATATCAAAAACACCAAAAGGCGCTTTATGTTTGTTGGAAGAATCTATCGTAATCTGAAGGCGTCCGTCGGACATCTTGTCGACTAGTGTCGCGAGGTTTTTTGTAGCATCGCCAAAAATAGGGAAATTCGGTCCCCAAGTTTCAGCAAGCTTAAGAGTAATTGTTTCTGCTTTCGTTTCTACAACTGCTTGCTCTTGTGCTTGTTCGGCACATGCAATCAAGGTAACGAAACTAGCAACAAAAAGGGTTTTAATAAGCGTGGGTAGACCCAATACTTTCATGATAGCGTCCTTTTATTTTTGTTTGCGCAATAAGAAATTATCAGATGTTCGGAGGGATTTCACCCTCCGTAATAGGATTGTTCGTTAACTTGTAAAAATTGCCTTTAAAAAAACAATCTCGCCAACTCATCGCCAGGGTTTTCGGCTCGCATAAATGCTTCGCCAACCAAAAAGGTATTCACCTGATTTTTGCGCATATCCTGAACGTCATCCAATGTATGAATACCGCTTTCGGTCACAACAATTCTATTTTCTGGGATGCTTTCAAGTAACTGAAACGTGTTATCTAGGCTTACCTCAAAACTATGCAAATCGCGGTTATTAATGCCGATAAGCTTAGTATCAAGCGTAAGCGCAACGTCGAGTTCTTGTGCATTATGCACTTCGACCAATACATCTAAACCAAGCTCATGTGAGATACCTGAAAGTTCCTGCATCTGGTCTTTGGTTAAGCATGCAGCGATCAACAACACACAATCTGCATTTACAACGCGGCTCTCATAAATTTGATATGGAGACACCATAAAATCTTTGCGAATGACTGGTAGAGAGACTGCATTACGCGCAAGTTGTAAATAATCTTCATGCCCTTGGAAGAAGTCTCTATCTGTTAAAACAGATAAACAGGCAGCACCTGCATTGTCATAAGACTGCGCAATCTCAGCAGGTCGGAAGTCTTCTCGAATCACACCTTTACTTGGAGAAGCCTTCTTGATTTCTGCAATCACGGCTGACTGCTTAGATGCAAGCTTGGATTCAATCGATGCAACAAAGCCTCGACACTCTGGTTTATCAAGCGATTGTGCTTTTAGCTCGGTCAACACGAGCGCAGCACTGCGCTCCTCTACTTCTTCCCACTTACGCGCAACAATATTGCGCAGAATCGTTGGTGTGCTGTCATTCACTTTGCTGCTCATGTAACTTCTCGCTAATGCGTTTAATCTTCTTTAAATACTTGTGAGAAACTCGCTAACTCACTCATTTTGGCTAAGGCCAAACCACTTCCGATCGCGTCTTCAGCCATTGACACACCAGCCTTCAACGAATCTGCTAGACCAGACACGTATATCGCAGCAGCCGCATTGATCGTAATGATGTTACGCGCCTTCTGCGCGATATCGCCATCATCTTTGCCTAATGCTGACTTAATGAGAGCAAGACTTTGCTCCGCACTATCCACACTTAAATCAGTTAATGCTGCTTCTTGAATACCTAAGGCAACAGGTCGAATTTCATATTCAATAACTTCGCCATCTCGCAATTCTGCAACATGGGTATTAGCCGCAATAGAAATTTCATCAAGGCCGTCGTCAGAATGCACCACCATCACATGCTCACTGCCAAGGCGATTTAATACTTCCGCCATTGGACGGCAAAGTGCTTTCGAAAACACACCGATAATCTGGCGCTTTACACCAGCAGGATTTGTCATTGGCCCTAACATATTGAAAATCGTACGCATTGCTAATTCTTTGCGTGGGCCAATTGCATGACGCATCGCGCTATGGTGGGCTGGCGCAAACATAAATCCAACACCAATCTCTTGCACTGCGCGCGCAACTTGCTCAGGGCTTAAGCCCAAATTAACACCTGCAGCTTCAAGAAGATCAGCACTTCCGGTACTACTAGAAACACTACGATTACCATGCTTTGCAACGCTGCCCCCTGCGGCTGCAACTACAAAGGCAGATGCAGTCGATACGTTAAACAAATTAGAGCCATCACCACCAGTTCCACAGGTATCAACTAAGTGCTGAGCATCAACATTTACAGAGGCAGACAAATCACGCATCACTTGCGCTGCACCGGTAATTTCGTCAATCGACTCGCCCTTCATACGCAACGCAATCAATAGAGCACCAATCTGCGCATCGGTCGCTTCGCCCGTCATTACCGTCTGCATCACGACTTTCATATCTTCTGTTGATAGGCTTTGCCCCTCAACAATCTGAGCAATTGCATCTTTAATATCCATGACTAGTCTCTCTTATTGTTGGTGTTTGCTTATGACTCGCGCTTCAAAAAATTATCAAGCAACTCGTGACCGCATTCAGTCAAAATTGATTCTGGGTGAAATTGCACCCCTTCAACATCTAGGGTTTTATGGCGCACACCCATTATCTCTTCCATTGAACCATCCTCATGTTCGGTCCACGCAGTAATTTCTAGGCAATCAGGAAGCGCATCTTTATCAATCACTAAAGAATGGTATCGCGTTGCTGTCACTGGGTTAGGTAAACCTTTAAATACACCTTCATTGTTATGATGCACTGGAGATGTCTTCCCATGCATAACTTGGCCAGCACGGATAATAGATCCACCAAAAGCTTGTCCAATACTTTGATGTCCTAGGCAAATGCCAAAGATAGGGAGTTTGCCTTTAAAATGCTCGAGTACTTGCAGTGAAACACCAGCTTCATTTGGCGTACATGGGCCCGGAGAAATCACGATTTTCTCGGGGTTCAGCGCTTCGATTTCTTTAATAGTGATTTCATCATTTCGATAAACTCGCACATCGGCGCCTAATTCACCTAGATATTGCACGACGTTGTATGTAAAGGAGTCATAGTTATCAATCATTAACAACATTACTTATCCCCCTTTGCAGATTCATTAGAAACACTGTCTACACCTTGCGTTGCCATTGCCACAGCTCTGAATACGGCTCGCCCTTTATTCATGGTTTCTTCCCACTCGTTTAAAGGCACTGAATCTGCAACGACACCGGCTCCAGCTTGAATATGAAGCACATCATCTTTAATCACGGCTGTTCGAATCGCGATTGCAGTGTCCATATTGCCGCTCCAAGACAAATATCCGACTGCGCCGCCATATACACCACGCTTCACTGGCTCTAACTCATCAATTATTTCCATTGCGCGAATCTTAGGCGCTCCGCTTAATGTGCCGGCAGGAAATGTTGCTCTAAGAACATCCATGGCTGAGCAACCATCTTTCAGCTCACCAGTCACATTAGAGACGATGTGCATGACATGCGAATAACGTTCAACAATCATTTTGTCCGTGAGCGAAACTTTTCCAGTTTTCGCGACACGCCCAACATCATTACGCCCCAGATCGATCAGCATCAAGTGTTCTGCGAGCTCCTTAGGATCAGCTAAAAGATCTTGCTCTAAAGCCAAGTCTTCTGCTTCGGTCATACCGCGCTTTCGTGTACCTGCAATAGGACGGACCGTGACTAGCCCATCTTCGACACGTGCCAATATTTCTGGTGAAGAACCCACAACATGAAAGTCGCCTAAGTTTAGGAAATACATATATGGCGACGGGTTCAAGCAACGTAAAGCGCGATATAAATCGAGTGGCGCAGCTTTATAAGGAATATACATACGCTGAGCGAGCACAGTCTGCATGACATCGCCGGCCAGCACATAATCTTTAATACGATCTACAGCCGCTTCATATTTTGGCTGTTCAAAACCTGAAACAAAATCTTCTTCTGAAACAGACTGAGCCTCACCTGCTTGCGCGGGCGCTGATGCCTGCATCGTTCTTAAACGATGAACGAGAACACCCAACACAGACTCAGCGACCTCGTAGCTCCCATCCACACTTGGATCTTCATGATGAATCAATATCAACTTGCCGCTGAGATTATCAAATACGACCAACTGATCAGAAACCATGAGAAGAATATCTGGCGTACCAAGCGGATCTTCTGGGCAAGAGTGAGCAAGCTTCGGTTCGACATAACGAATAATGTCATACCCAAAGTAACCCACTAAGCCACCATTAAAACGCGGAAGCCCCTCTATTTCTGGAACACGAAAACGAGATTGGAACTCTTCAACAAAAGCCAATGGATCGGAATGCTCGAATGACTCCGTAACCTCACCATCTGCTTCAAGATGAATCGTCTTCCCCCAGACTTTCAAAACCTGTCTACAAGGCAAACCAATAATGGAGTATCGCCCCCACTTCTCGCCGCCCTGTACAGACTCTAACAAGTAACTGTATGGGCCATCCGCGAGTTTCAAATAACTACTGAGCGGGGTATCTAAATCAGCAAGAACTTCGCGTACAACTGGCACGCGGTTATAGCCGTCTCCGGCAAAGGCATAAAATTGTTCTGCGTTCATGGTATTTCCTTGACTAGCGATCTTTGGGCAAAGTGTTATGTGGTAAGTTACAGCTGCTCAAAATCGCCATCGAAATGAAGCAGAGAAGCTCCATTGAGAGGGACTAGATATTAATGAAAAATCCGAATAAATCGTCATGACCGACACTTAGCGCTAATGCGTCAAATTCTGTTTGCATTGTAGTGTGTTTACACAGTTGAGTGAGATTAACTCAGCTCTGAAAGCGAATCAACAAAGGCATCCAGATTCCTTGCGTCAATTGGCAGACCGTGATTATAACCATAGCTTACACCGACAACTTTCACTCCTGCACGGTGAGCCGCTTGAAAATCGTTAATCGAATCACCAACCAACACTGACGCATCTTCTGAAACGCCAAAATGCGCCATGCAATGCTGAAGAGGCAGAGGGTTTGGCTTACGCTCTTGTGTCGTATCACCACCAACCAACATATCAACCACTAAACCCTTTTGATCTATCAGCACCCTCGCAGGGGCTTCAGGCTTATTGGTCACAATGGCAACAAAGCATCCTGCTTCTTTGAGTTGCGCAAGCAAAGCAAGCGTTCCTTCATAAAGCTCTGAATGCTGCCCATTAATTTCTGAATAATGCTTATAGAAAAGCTCCAATACGCGATGTAAGTCGAAGTGGGAACCGCTCACATCGAGAGTTTGCTGAAGCGCTCTATTAACGAGAACTTCAGCCCCATTCCCAACCCATAAACGACAATCGTCCAATGAAACTAATGGATACCCCGCCTCTTCAAGAGACAAATTCAACGCAATATGTAAATCAAGCGCACTATCGACTAAGGTCCCGTCTAGATCGAACATCACTAATTGAAAGTCACTCAGTTTCATTTGCGCGTTATCCCTAAGAAAGCCAATTAGCCTAGTTTTGCAGCCGCCAATTCAGCACGCATTTGATCGATCGTCACTTTGTAATCATCAGTATTGAAAATCGCTGACCCTGCAACAAAGGTATCTGCGCCAGCTTCTGCAATCTCTCGAATGTTATTTACCTTTACACCACCATCGATCTCTAACTGGATATCAAAACCGCTTTCAATAATTTTTTGCTTCACTAACTTGAGCTTATCGAGCGTGCTCGGGATGAATTTTTGACCACCAAATCCTGGATTCACCGACATTAAAAGAATCATATCCAACTTATCCATCACATGATCAAGATAATGCAGCGGTGTTGCAGGATTAAATACCAAACCTGCTTTGCAGCCACCGTCTTTGATCATCTGTAAAGAGCGATCAATGTGCTGAGACGCCTCTGGATGAAACGTAATGTAAGTAGCCCCAGCCTCAATAAATTGACCAATCAAATCATCGACAGGTTGAACCATCAAATGGACATCAATCGGCGCCTTGATACCGTAATCACGCAGAGCTTTACACACCATTGGGCCAATCGTTAAATTCGGCACATAGTGGTTATCCATTACATCAAAGTGCACAATATCTGCGCCCGACTCTAAAACTTGCTCAACTTCTTCTCCAAGTCTTGCAAAGTCGGCCGATAAAATAGATGGAGCAATTTTGAATTCTGGCATGACAACCTCAATCAGTAAGGGAACAGGTGTTTGCGCGCAATGTATGCAATCAATCACAAAATAACAAGCAAGATACTGTCAAATCTAAGAATAATTAGTCTTAGCCTTATTGTTAGCGCCAATACTCTCGCCCAAGAAACTAGCTCTGGTCTTGCTCAGTCGAATGAAAACACATCTCAAGAAGCGCCCGAACAAGCCCCCTCAGCAGAAGAAATGCGCCCAACGCTACCAGCGTTAATTCAACAGGAACGCGCATTTACCAAACTTCTTGCTGCGGCCAGCCCAGAAAACCAAGTTACCTGGCTAGACATTAAATACCCAGGATCAGCGAGCTCTCATCAAAGCCTTGCCTTAAACATTAAACCTAAAAGCCCGATTACTCAGGGCGCAGCTTTAATCATCCCGAACACCTCGCAGCATGCAGACTGGCCTAATATCGTTCGTTCCTTGCGGGAGTATCTTCCGTTTACCGGATGGCAGACTTTATCGATCAGCCTTCCCACGTTTGAGTTGAGCTCAACCCCTCAGCGTGAATTAGAGACGAAGTCTTTTGACTCCTTCCCTGCCAACGAAGCAATAACAAAGGCCACTTTATTGGGAAGCCGAGCCCAAAAAGCACCAGAAGCAGAATCACCTTCCACTGAAGATGCAGAAGCAGAACCTGCGGCTGAGCCCGAAGAATCAGAGAGCGTCGATATCAATCTTAAAGAAGACGAAGAACTTTCAACAAAAATTGGCCCTTATCACGACAGGGCAATCGTGCATATTCAAGCGGGCATGAATTCTCTTGCAAGCCAAGGCTTTCAAAACATAGCGCTGATTGCCATTGGAGAGAGCGCGGGGCTCGCAATTGATTTCATTCAAAGCAAAGAGTCAGAAATTTCAGACAAAGGATTTGCGCTCATATTTATTGCGCCAGAGTTAAATCAGCACCAAAACATCGAACTATCTAGCGAACTAGGCGCAGGATTTCCGGCACCCATCCTCGATATATACGAATCTTCCCCCGAAGCAAAAGATAAAGCCCGACTACGTAATGCTGGAGCTCGTGTTGGCGGCTTTGCCAACTACAGACAATTAAAACTAAGCGCCCCTAAAGGCAGCGGTTCGGAAGGATTCCTAGAAAAAAGGATTAGCGATTGGTTAAATCGCTACTCGCCCGGACAAGAACAGGCTAGCGCTCGATAGGAAAGTCTTTTGCTTTGGTGCCGGTTAGAACTTCGAGCCGATTTACGACAACAGTAAACTCACTGAGAATTTGCTGGTAAGACGCTTGACTCTGCTCAATCACGCTTTGAGAAACAGCAATTTCTTTTTTTGCCATTTCGATATCGTCTAAAATTCGCTTACCTACCTTTTTACCGCTTCGTTGAATGTTTGCCGCTTGCTCTTCGCTTTTTGTAATGAGATTTTTAGACGCTTCAATAGCCGCTTTTCGCGAAACAATCACTGCATCTATTTCAGCTAGACGACGATTCATAATGCTCACAACAGCATCAGGCGTGCCGTATTGTTTAAGAAGCTTTTGGTCCTCTTCAGCTTGCTTCGCTGCAGCAAGTTCTTCTTGCTTCTTTTTTTCTGCGGCTTCATCGCGCTCGCGAATCTGCTCTTCGGTCAACGCAGGCGGGATACGCTGAACTAATCGGCCTTGAGCATTTAAAATATCGTAGCCTTTAGAAACTAAGTGTGGAGGAATCAAAGCAGCCATCACGGTTTTGCCGTTATCGTCTTTGTAACGATATAACTGCATTGCCGATGCTGCTGTCGTAACTAACATCCCGACAACAACAAAAATTAATAGACGACTTCGATTCATTTTTATTCCACTCACATTCTTTATGAATTCAGCACTTTATAGCCTTTCAATAAACTATAGCCATGCTTTCAAAAAGCGCCTCGTTACAAACCGTTATATTCCGTAACGATCTCTATACGCGGCGACACTGTCTGCGTACTCTCCAAGCCTTGCATCGTTTGAGATGAAGTCTAATATTTGGTCCAGGTTGACGATGCTAAGAACAGGAATATTGAAATCACGCTCAACTTCCTGAATTGCCGATAATTCGCCTTGGCCTTTCTCTTGACGGTCCAACGCAATGATAACACCGGCAGGCTCAGCACCAGCAGCTTTGATGATTTGTATAACTTCACGGATGGCAGTTCCGGCAGTGATAACATCGTCAATGATCATGACCTTTCCGGTGAGCGATGCACCAACGATCGTACCGCCCTCGCCATGATCTTTTGCTTCTTTTCGATTGAAAGCAAATGGACGATTATCCTGGAACAAAGAAGATAACTGCACAGCAGTTGCCGCACCTAATGGAATACCTTTGTACGCTGGACCAAACAACACATCAAAGTCAGCAGATGCATCATATAAAGTTTGAGCGTAGAACTCGCCTAATTTAGCGAGAGAAAGACCATCGTCGAATAAACCTGCATTGAAGAAATACGGGCTTACACGTCCAGACTTAAGTGTAAACTCGCCAAACTTAAGAACATTTTTTTGAAGGGCAAATTCAATAAATTCACGTTGATGTGGTTTAAGAGTTTGGTTCGACGACATAGATAAAGCCTTAATGTAAATATTTTCGGTTATTTCTTTTCAAAAAATGTGAATTGAGTATCATACCACGCGTTCAAATTAAGGGGCAGATATGCGTGTAGTATCAATCAGCGTAAATGGCTTGAAGCAAGCTGCTGAACTAGGTTTTTATGAATGGATGCAAGAAATCGATGCCGATGTAGTTTGCGTCCAAGACATTCGCGGTAAAGTCTACGACTTTGATGATGACATTTACCACCCACCAGGTTACGAAGTTTACTTCCTTGATGCCGAGTTTCCAGAAGATGGCGGCGTTGCCATATATACGCGCCACTTCCCTAAAGCCATTATGTATGGTTTCGCTTACGAACCAGCAGATCGCCAAGGCCGCTTTATTCAAGCAGACTTTGATAACGTCAGCGTAGCCTCAATGCTTGCCCCCGGAGCTATGCACAACGCTGAACAGCAAGAAGATAAAGATAAATTCATGGAAGTATTCCAAGACCATCTTGAAAAATGTCTGCGTAAGCGCCGACAGTTCATTTATACCGGAAACTTCCAATCAGCCCATCAAGTCACCGATGCGAGCAAGTACTACCACGACCGAGAGGCGGCCGGATTTCTAGCGCATGAACGCGAGTGGTTTGATAAAAGCTTTGACGAACTCGGCTATGTCGACGCTTTTCGTCAGGTCAACAAACACAAAGGTGAGTACACATATTGGCCAAAAGAGGCTGGTGAAGAGCAAAGCGAAGCAGGGATTCGAACAGACTTTCAAATCACTAGCGCAACGGTCAGCAATGTCATTGAAGATGGTTTTATCGACTACGACACGCGGTTTTCAGATCATGCTCCAGTGATCATCGACTACGACATCATCATGTAACTGAGAATTAGCACGGACGCTAACTCTTACCCTTCATTTAAATCTTCTTTTCACTCGCGGTTACTCTGCAACTTAGATCAGAATACCACCCATTTTTAGATTAAGAGCAAAGCGCATCACGACACTTCGCTCTAGTCTGCGAACGTAGCTAAGTTCTGACAATTCAGTACTATGCGTTACCGTCTAAAAGCGCCTGTTGAAGCTCAAAAATTTCCCCTAAGCCTTTGCGTGCCAAAGCAAGCATTGCGTCAAATTCTTTCTGCTCAAATGCTTCACCTTCAGCTGTGCCCTGCACTTCAATAAAACCACCTTTATCTGTCATCACGACATTCATATCGGTTTCAGCAGCAGAGTCTTCTGGATAGTCCAAGTCAAGGACAGCTTCACCTTCATAAATGCCAACCGAAATTGCAGCCACTTTTTGCTTAAGCGGAGATTCCTTTAACTTGCCTGCTTCGACCAATCCATTTAACGCCACGCCAAGTGCTGCACACCCGCCCGTAATAGAGGCTGTACGCGTTCCGCCATCAGCCTGAATCACATCACAGTCAATCGTAATGGTTCGCTCACCAAGCTTTTTCAAATCCACAGCTGCTCTCAAAGAGCGGCCAATCAAACGTTGAATTTCAACTGTTCGACCTTGCTGCTTACCTCGCGCCGCCTCACGTGACATGCGCGACCCAGTTGAACGCGGCAACATGCCATATTCTGCTGTAATCCAACCTTTACCCTCACCTTTTAAGAAGCGAGGCACCGACTCATCAATTGATGCAGTACAAATTACTTTCGTATCACCAAACTCCACCAACACAGATCCTTCTGCATGTTTTGTATATCCTGGAGTAAGTTTAATTGCGCGCGCTTGATCTAACGCTCTGCCACTTGGACGCATATCATTTCCCTTAAAATAAACTAAACTAGAAAAATTTTGCGGCGAGTTTAACACTTTCTGTCGTGGCTCGCGCCCTCACTTTCCACTATGATTCTCAGACGTTTACAAAACCACTTTGAGAAGCTTCATGATAAAAAGTATGACCGCGTTTGCACGACAAGAAGCAAACACAGAAGGCGGCACATTGACTTGGGAAATTCGCAGTGTAAATCACCGCTACTTAGAGCCGAACTTTCGTATTCCAGAACAATTTAGGGAAGCTGAAGGACAGCTTCGCGAGCAACTACGTAAAAAGTTGGCACGAGGTAAATTAGATTGCTCATTGAAATGGCAAGCAAACGACCATGCAAATGAAGACATCGCAATTAACACAAACATCTTAAAGCAGCTCAATCATGCGCTGAGCGAGATCTCTTCCAATATTGAGCACAGCGCCAAACCTTCAAGCTTAGAGATTCTTCAATGGCCGGGCGTCATTGAACATACCGAAGCGGACAAGGGCGAACTTATGAAGCTCTGCGTATCGGCATTTGCGCAAGCGATAGACACTCTGATCGACAATCGCAAGCGCGAAGGTGAGCAACTAGCGCCGCTGTTTGAAGACCGCTTAAGCAAGATTGACGACATCGTAATTGAGGTCCGCGGCAAGCTGCCTCAAATTTTAGAACAGCAACGTGAAAATTTACGTAACCGCTTTGCTGAGCTCAGTGTTGATTTGGACGAACAACGTATCGAACAAGAAATGGTCGTCCTTGCGCAAAAGTCTGATGTTGATGAAGAGTTAGATCGCCTAGACGCACATGTAAAAGAAGTCCGAAAAGTGCTGAAGAAGAAAGAACCTGTTGGACGCCGACTCGACTTTCTAATGCAAGAGCTGAACAGAGAAGCCAACACCCTCTCATCTAAATCAATCGTGACCGACACAACACGCGCAGCTGTTGAGCTCAAAGTATTAATAGAACAAATGCGAGAGCAAGTGCAAAACGTCGAGTAAAGACTATCGTTTACTCCCTATCTTTATAGCCAAAGTGGCTGTAAACTGTGCCGGCTTAAATCAGTCGCCGATTTACAGCCTCTTGCGTAAATTTTCGCGGCAGCATTACTCTTAATGTAGGGAATAAGCGATCAATGACGACCACGCATACTTCAGGCAAGTTATACATAATTGCCGCACCTTCCGGTGCAGGGAAAACCAGTCTCGTTCACGAGTTAGTGAATCGCTACAAAAACATCACCGTCTCTGTTTCTCACACTACTCGCGACAAACGTCCTGGTGAAGAAGACGGCATTAACTACAACTTCGTTAGCACCGACACGTTTAAATCTTTAATCGATCAAGGCGACTTTCTCGAGCATGCAGAAGTATTCGGTAACTACTATGGCACGTCAAAAGAATGGGTACAGAGCCGACTTGATCAAGGCCTAGACGTCATTCTAGAAATTGACTGGCAAGGCGGCCGCCAAGTACGCGAACAATTCCCACAAGCATTGAGCATCTTTATTATTCCGCCATCCAAGGCTGCACTGCACGCAAGACTCGAAGGCCGCGGTCAAGACAAACCTGAAGTCATTGAGCTACGTATGCAAGAAGCCGCTTCAGAGTGTAGTCATTACGAAGAGTTCGACTACCTTGTTGTAAACGAAAACTTCGACCAAGCGCTGGCTGAATTAGGCGCTATATTTACCGCTCAAAGATTATTGTTAGTAGATCAAAAACAACGTCATCAAGAGATACTCAACGATCTATTGTCTTAAGCGTACAACTAACATAGAATGCGCGGTTCTTTTTTGAGCTATGCTTAGTTCTATATTCGAATTCTAGAGGTGAAATTAAATGGCACGAGTGACCGTTGAAGATTGTTTGGAAAATGTAGACAACCGTTTTGAACTTGTCATGGTTGCGACCAAGCGCGCTCGTCAACTTGCAAACACTGCGCAAGAGCCAATGGTTCCTGTTGAAAACGACAAGCCAACAGTATTAGCGCTTCGTGAAATCGCTGAAGGCCATATCAACGCAGGTAATGTTGATTTTAGCGAAGAAGAATAACTTCTTTGCGATAATACGCTTGAAAAAACAGCTCGCTCAAATATCATTAGGGTGAGCTTATAAAAAGCTGAACAGCTTTAGCCGTTCGGCTTTTTTTATTTCTTCATTCCGCACAAGTGAGCAGAGAAAGCGTGCCCGATATTGATGGCTTAATCGAGAGAGCCGAGTCCTACCTAGACACCAACAAGGTAAGACTGATTGAACGCGCCTATTACGTCGCAAAAGAGGCGCACGAAGGGCAATATAGACGCAGTGGCGACCCGTACATTATTCACCCTATTGCTGTCGCCAATATTCTCGCAGACCTTCACCTTGATCACGAAACACTCATGGCAGCATTGCTGCATGACGTCATAGAAGACACCGAAACTAGCAAAGACGAATTAGCCGAAGAGTTTGGCAGTGCCGTTGCGGAACTGGTCGACGGGGTGAGTAAACTCACACAAATAGAATTCAAATCTAAAGCTGAAGCTCAAGCCAATAATTTCCAGAAAATGACGTTGGCGATGGCGAAAGATATTCGCGTTATATTGGTTAAACTTGCAGATCGCCTTCATAACATGCGGACGCTCGGTCCATTGCATCATGAAAAGCGACGGCGGATCGCCACAGAAACGCTAGATATATACGCACCGATCGCAAATCGCTTAGGCATTAACAGCATTAGAACCGAGCTTGAAGATCTTGGATTCCAAGCGCTCTACCCAATGCGCTCCAAATACATTCGCAAAGCGGTCAAAAAGCTTCGCGGAAGCCATAACGAAATCATCGAAGATATCCAAGGTAAAATCGAGAGTCAGCTAAAAACGCGACATCTTACTGGCGAGGTTATCGGTCGAGAGAAGCATCTTTTCAGCATCTATAAGAAGATGAAGTATAAGCATCGTTCTTTCCATGAAATTATGGATGTATATGCTTTTCGAATTATTGCTGAATCTGAAGACGATTGTTATCGCATTCTCGGTGCCTTACATGCGCTCTACAAACCTCTACCTTTCCGCTTCAAAGACTATATTGCCGTCCCTAAGGTAAACGGATATCAATCACTGCATACCACGCTATTCGGTATGCATGTGAACATCGAAGTGCAAATTCGCACCCAAGAGATGGAAGACCTTGCCAACTACGGGATCGCGGCTCACTGGCAATACAAAGACGACTCCAGTATGGCGCTTGCAAACCAAGCCCGTATAGATCGCTGGTTGAGTGGCCTGAAAGAGATTCGAGAAAATGCTGGCGACTCAATGGAGTTCTTCGAGCACGTTAAAATTGATCTCTTCCCAGACGAGATCTATGTCTTCACACCGAAAGGAGCAATTCTCGAACTACCAGCTGGCGCAACACCGATAGACTTTGCTTATGCCATTCATACTGACATTGGAAATGCATGCGTCGCCTGTCGCATCAACAAACAACTTGCCTCATTAAGCGAGCCTTTGCAGAGCGGTCAAACGATAGAAATTATTACGGCTCCAGGCGCAAAACCAAGCCCTGCATGGCTAAATATCGTCACCACAGGCAAGGCAAAAAGTAGTATTCGTCACTTTATCAAGCTGAAGCAACACGAAGAAAATCTATCTCTTGGTAAGAGCCTGCTTGAACGCTCAATGAGCAGCATCAACCTAAGCTGGGAAAACATCAGTGAAACCCACTTAGTCAACGTGCTCGATCATAACAAAGCAAACTCACTTGATGAGCTACTGATTCTAGTCGGCCAAGGATTGCGCATGCCTTATATCATTGCGCGTCAGCTCGCTGCAGAAGATGCAAGTCAAATAAGTAGCGAAACCGAAGAGCCTGCAAAACAAAAACTGATCATCAAAGGAACAGAAGGCATGCAAGTCAGCTTCAGTTCCTGCTGCTACCCAATTCCGGGCGACCCTATCATCGGGCTACCGGATTCAAATTCTGGTGCGGGCCTTATCATTCACGCAGAACAGTGCAAAAAAGCACTGCGCCTTAGCAAAGCGCCAGACCGACTTTATCTATCTTGGGTCAAGGATATTACGGATGAATTTGCGGTTGAATTGCGTATTGAGCTCGAAAGACAGCGCGGCATTATTGCCGAGTTAGCATCTGCAATCACTCGCGCCGAGGCAAATATCGAACACATTGGTGTCAGCGAGCAGAACCCTCATATGAGCACGATAGAGGCCGTCATCTACATTCAAGGTCGACGCCATCTTGCTCGTGTGATTCGCCGACTACGTAACATTAAAGCGGTGATTCGCATTCAAAGAATTATCAATCACTAAAGGCGCTCATTTACATTTGGCGCAACAATAGGTAAGGTTTAGATATGAGCAACAAATCAATTATTCAGTCAGATGCTGCACCAGCAGCGATTGGTACCTACTCGCAAGCAGTGAAGGCAGGTAATACTTTGTACCTTTCAGGTCAAATTCCTCTTGATCCACAGAGCATGGAGCTTGTTGGTGGCGGCATCGAGAATCAAATTAAGCGCGTGTTCGAAAACCTAAAAGCAGTATGTGAAGCTTCTGGTGGTTCACTTCAAGATATCGTGAAGCTAAATATCTTCCTCACAGACTTAGGTAATTTTGCCGCGGTCAATGAAGTAATGGCTACCTACTTCCAAAAACCTTACCCAGCGCGCGCTGCGATCGGCGTGGCTGCATTGCCAAAAGGCGCAGAAGTAGAAATGGATGGAATCGTTACCCTTTCATAAAACATTAAGAGTGAGCGCGCCTCACAAAAGCGCGCTCATTGATCAATCACTTCCAACATATTTGCATATCCTTCCTTGAACGAAGAGAATTTAAGTTGATATCCAGTCTCCTGCATTCTCTTATTACTTAAACGCTTATTTCCCGCCCTGCGCCTCACTGCCTCAATGCGACTGTCGTTCAGATTAACATCGAGTTTGTTCGCGATAAACGCATACACCTCGTTCATATCGACAGGATTATCATCAGTACAAACATAGAGCTCATCCAGTGCCTGACCTTGCGCATGCGACTTCATCAAAAATGTTAGAAAACCCACTGCATCTTCTTCATGAATTCGGTTGCTACGTCTAAGAGCGTCACTCAATACAGGCTCTTGAGACAAAACTTGATCAATAATGCGTCGACGCGAACCTCCATAAATTCCGCTAAAGCGGATAATAGTGCTCGGCAGGGAGCTATCCCTCAATAAATTTTCTGCCTGAACCAGCACTTTACTCGTCTCACTCATACCGTTGGCAGGACTCAACTCATCGACCACAGAGTCATCATCCTGAGCATAGACACTCGTACTTGAGACAAAAAAGAGGTGTGGCGGAGTCTTTAAACTTTTAAATTTCGTTATGCAGTGAGTAAGGGCATTGTAGAAAACGCGTCGGTACGCTTCCGCTCCCCGACCGCCGGGCGTGACACAAAACAAAATCGCATTATAGTTATCAGGTACATTCGTCCACGTACTTGCCTCACTAATATCTCCCAAAAACATATGCTCTACACACGCAAATTGGTCTGGAGCATCAATAGACGAGCGCTTTAGTACATCGATACATCGCTCCGACTCAAACCCCAAAGCGACTTTACTAGCGATCTGTCCAAATCCAACAAATAAACTTTTGTGCTGCATACCCACCCTTTTATCTACTGCATTCCATATGAAAACCCTCTAACATTACTAGAAATGTGCGACCAACAATACTCATACGCTTCAAGCAAATAAATTCAATAATGGCTAGCCTCAACGAAGTTCCACTTACCCAACTCAAAGGTGTTGGAGAAAAATTCGCTCTAACGCTTAGTAAGCTTGATTTACATAGCGTGCAGGATCTTATATTCCACCTCCCTTTTCGTTACGAGGATAGAACGCGCATTGTACCTTTGTCACAAATACGTGTAGGCCAACATGTACTGTTTGAAGCAGAAGTAAAAGGCAGTCGCGTGGTTATCGGACGACGCAAAAGTTTGGAAGTACACGTCAGAGATAGTTCTGGGCAAGTTGCGCTGCGTTTCTACCACTTCAGTGCTGCTCAAGCGAAACAATTAAGCAATGGCTCACGAGTGCGTTGCTATGGCGAAGCTCGCTTAGGACAAACAGGCTTAGAGTTTTATCATCCGGAATATCAAGTTTTAAAACCTGGTGATAAACACTCTCCTCCAGAAAAGCTCACGCCTATCTATACGCTCACTGAAGGTGTGCAACAACCTCGTTTACGTAAGCTATGCGCTAGCGCTTTAGGCTATCTAGACAGACACCAAGTAACCGAACTTATTCCTGGCTCGATCTTAAAAGATCTGCAACTCCCAAGCCTTCAAGAAGCCGTTCGTTACCTTCATGCGCCACCAACGGATGCTGATCAACATGCCTTGCTAGAAGGCGAGCACCCATATCAACAACGACTTATTTTTGAAGAGCTATTGGCGCATCACCTCAGCCTTCTGCAACTTCGAAGTAGCATTCAAAGCAAAGCATCACCTGCATTCGTCGCTACAAGCGATAGTGAAGCTATAAAAAATGAATTCTTGAATTCATTACCTTTCTCGCTAACGGGAGCCCAACAACGTGTTAGCGATGAAATTGCTGGCGACTTATCTCATTCATTCCCAATGCTAAGGCTCGTCCAAGGGGATGTCGGTTCTGGAAAAACTGTTGTTGCAGCACTAGCCGCGTTGCGCGCAGTGTCCCACGGTCATCAAGTCGCGTTCATGGCGCCAACCGAAATTCTTGCTGAACAACACTATGCTAATTTCAAGTCGTGGCTTGCACCCTTAGGTATAAGGGTTGGCTGGCTTAGCGGCAAAGTGAAAGGAAAGAAACGTGAGCAAGAACTTATCAGCATCGCAGACGGATCAGCGCAAGTAGTGGTCGGAACACACGCTTTATTTCAAGAGGATGTGCAATTTGCTGAACTGGGATTAGCGATCATCGATGAACAACATCGCTTTGGTGTTCATCAGCGCTTAGCGTTAAAAAACAAAGGCAAGCAAAACACAACACCTCATCAGCTCATTATGACGGCCACCCCTATTCCGCGAACGCTCGCAATGAGTGCCTATGCCGACCTAGACACCTCAGTCATTGACGAGCTACCCGCCGGCAGACAAGCCATAGAGACCTTTGTGCTGCCAGACACACGACGTCAGGACATCCTCAGTCGCGTACAGTCTATCTGCGAAGAGGGTCGCCAAGCTTATTGGGTCTGCACATTAATTGAAGAATCTGAAGCCTTACAGTGCCAAGCTGCAGAAGCTAGCGCTGCATGGCTGAACGAGCAACTTCCAGAGCTTACAGTAGGGCTCGTTCATGGCCGAATGAAGGCCGACGAAAAGTCGTTCATGATGGAGCAATTCAAGTCAGGAAAAATAGACCTACTCGTGGCGACAACGGTTATAGAAGTAGGGGTCGATGTGCCAAACGCTTCATTAATCATTATCGAAAACCCTGAAAGACTCGGCTTAGCGCAGTTACATCAGCTTCGTGGTCGCGTGGGTCGAGGAGAACATAAGAGCTATTGCGCACTCATGTATCACCCACCGCTCTCTCAAAACGGCAAAGAGAGACTCTCTGCGATGAGAGAAAGCAACGACGGATTCAAGATCGCTGAAAAAGATCTCGAAATTCGCGGGCCCGGTGAAGTATTAGGGACACGACAAACCGGATTGGTCTCTTTCAGAATTGCGGACATTCAACGTGATGCGGCTTGGCTAGATACCGTCAAACAGGTTGCTCAAATAATGCAACGCTACCCAAGACAATCAAGCGCGCTAATTGAACGCTGGGTTGGAAATAGACAACAATTTGCTGAGGTTTAACGATCGTATGAATAGGGTCTGACCCCGTCAAGGGGTCAGACCCTTTAAGAAAGGCATTAGGGCTTTGGACCAACAACAATATTACCTTTCCTGTTTATTTCGTAATAAGGGACGGCCAAAGGCATTATATACTCATTTGAAGAAATACCAGCCACATCGTAAGTGAAGCGATGGTTTTCAAAATTGATAGACTGGCGACCAAAAGAACAAGAAATAACTCCCTCATATACTAAGCCATTTGATAGCTCTATCGCCCCGCCATGATAAATAAGATCTCCACAAAAAACCCAGTTACCATGCTCACGGACAAAAACTCTGCCTCTAGACTCCCAAGTTTTAAAAACAAAAAACTCTTTGTCTTTCGACCTAAAATTACCATCAAATTTCTCTGACCAGGAACGTTCCAGAATGTAAGGTTGTGTTTTGACGGGTTCATAGGTTTCTAACCATTCGATTTGCTCTGGTGTTCGTCTGTACACCCAAATCTCATTGTCGAATTTTTTGAGTTCCCCGTAGTCCAGGTTTGAGGCGGCTATCTCCACCTGCCATTTATCTATGGAATTTTTAGGAGGATTCATTGATTTAACAAATGGAAGGAAGCTCATTACTAAGCCAAAACCAAGTAAAAATAGAACGATATATTTAAGGAGCGTTTTTCGATTAAAAAGCATTGTTTGTCCATTCCATGGAAATAAATCTTTCGTTTTTATAAGGACTTTGTTTGGATTTGATATTGGTGTGGAGATTCCCCCGTCCAACGTTTAAAGGCTCGACTAAAGGCACTCACCTCAGAGAACCCCAATAAAAAAGCTAGCTCGGTAAAACTGTACTTGTCTTCTTTTATACTGCGAATCGCAAATTCAGAACGAACCTCATCCACAATCTCATGATAAGAAACACCTTCTTTTTTTAGCCTTCTGTATAGAGTATTACGGCTCATATTTAAACGCCTAGCAACAGTGCCAGCATCTAAATTAGGATCAGAAAGCTTCTTAGCAACAATTTGTCGAACCTGCTCTTTGATTGAAAGATTCGCTTTCAAAGATGCGAGAATCCGGTCGAGATGCACCGTCAACACGCGGTACAAGGTTGGGCTATTTCGAGGCATTGGATAATCTAAATATGCCGCGTTAAATACAATCGAGGCCACTGGCTGATCAAACTTTACTGGGCACTGGAACAAGGTTTCGTAGCTAGCCGCATAAGCAGGCTTAGAGTGAGGAAAACTCACGTAACGAATATCTAAACCACTCTGCAATAATCTTCTGGCACGATATGCCGCTAGAGCAAGACTGTACTCCATTTCATAGGAAGAATAGATCGCGGGTTCTTTAACGTGATAACAAATCGCAAAGTCTTGATCGTTACTCTGCAATTCGATCTGAATACTTTCGTTTACGATGCGATAATAGCGCTGGTAGTGTTCAATTGCGCTTCTCAAGGTCTTGCAGTTAAAGAATACATGCCCCACCAAACCCATGCTCTGAGACAGTTCTTCAGCGGCAAGTTGTAAGGCTAGATCCGGTTCTTTTGTATACGATACCGCGTCACGCCAAAGCGCATAATAGCGATCTAATGGAACTCTATTTTCTTCAGCGTCTAAGTAAGAAAGGGAAAGCCCATAACGAGATTGTAAGAGGGATTCGGAGTAACCATTATCGATCAAGCGAAGGAATAACGCGCGACAAGTGACGGCCTGAACGCTTAGCTCAGATTTTAATTCTTCAGTCGCGACACCTTGACTCAATACGCTTCTCTCATCAAAAGGATTGAAACAAATCGTCAACAACTTGGTTCAACAAGTCAAGCCTTGCCCTCTTACTTTGCGTAGTATTTCAAGTTCACAAACCCTTTCAAACAATAATTACTGGAGAGCTTTATGCCTATTTTCGTACCTCATAATGAAGCCGAAGCAGACAATGTAGCGGCTCTTTCTGAATACCTTTCACAGATGTTTTTTTGCTAAAACACCTTACCAGCTCACAAAGCGCGTCAAAGACGCGCTTTTTTATGCCTGTCTGATTATCTTGTTCTACACTAAAAACTACATGGAGTTCGGCTACGCAGTATCGATGCCGGCAATATTTATTTCACGGAGCAGTATCAAGGCCTATGAGCATTCCCGCTATTATCATCGACTCACTTAATCAATATGCAGAACATAATGATTATGAGGCACCAGAAATCATCCCACGCCACGATGTAGATGACGCTGATCGCGTTTGCTTAACGCTTATGTCAGATATGCTAGGCCGTGCCCAAGTACTTTTCCCAGCCGATCGCTTTATTTGTCCGGAGTTACTCAATAATTGTATGGGTCGTGAACTTAAAGTGGTTGAGCAAAGCGATCAAAATAGCTTGTTAAGCCAATATGAACTTAACGCGATCCCAGCCATCCCCGACATCACGGGCATACCGACAATCGTTGATAATGCGCTCCAGGAAAATACCAGTGAGTACGCCTTCGTTGACATTGGTTTAGCAAAAGATCTCATTCGAATTAAGCGAAGCATTTTCAACAAGATGCTTCAGAAAGCACAAACCGGAGACTTCTCGGTAGCAATTGATAGAGTCAATCAACACAAGGACGCACGTAAAGATGAAGTCGATATTGTCACGGCTCTTGAGAAGTTCACAACGATTCGTATCAAGCAACGAATCGAAGATACTCTAGAGCTTCCTCCTCTTCCGGAAAGTGCACGCGATATTATTCGTTTACGCGCAAATCCCGACGCGAGCAGCGAAGAACTGTCGACTATCGTAGAAAAAGATCCAAGCCTTTCGGCACAGGTAGTTAGTTGGGCATCGAGTTCGTTTTATAGTACAAGCGGCTCAGTTAAATCGGTGCACGATGCAATCGTACGCGTACTAGGTTTTGATCTAGTGATGAACCTATCAATGGGCTTATCGCTGGGACGCACGCTTAATCTGCCCACGGATGAGCCTGAACGCTACTTACCCTATTGGCAAAAAGCATTGTGGATGGCACTAGGAACAACAGCGCTGATTCGTAAAATCAGCCCTGCTTATCGCCCTAGCTATGGCATGGCCTATCTTTCTGGTCTGCTTCATAACTTTGGCTATTTAGTACTCGCGCATATTTTCCCACCTCATCACGCGCTTCTATGTCGTTATAAAGAGGCAAATGCACACGTTGATCCATCGATTCTAGAAGCTTACTGTCTCGAGCTGACAAGTGAACAAGTCGGCAGTATGTTGATGAATGTTTGGACCTTACCTGATGAAGTGGTCGTGGCACTGCGCCATCAGAAAAATCCAGATTATGATGATGAACACGCACAATACGCAAAGTTACTGCACATCACTCAGTATATGTTGGGTAAACACGGTGTGATTCCACAAACGATCAAGAAGACACCTGAAGATTTGTTCGAATTTTTTAGTATGAGTGAAGAGGACGCCGACGAGGCTCTGCTGCCATTATTCGAAGCCCCAGAAGAGGTGATTGGAATGGCTGCAATGATGAAAACTGGAAGCTAAGGCTTCCAGTTGGCCAAGGCCGCATACTGAGCAAGACTTAAATTTTCAGGGCGTAAGCCTGCATCAATATCTAGCTCTTCAAGCGCCTCCAGCTCAATCACACCCGATAGAGCATTACGTAAGGTCTTTCTACGCTTAGTAAATGCCGTTTTAACAATCGTCTGCAAACGCTCAAGCGATTCGACTGGATGCGGCAGCTCTTTATGCGGTGTTAATCTTACGATCGCAGAATCAACTTTTGGAGCAGGTTCAAAGGCATCAGGCCCAACAATAAATAAAGGCTGAACCCGACAATAATATTGCGTCATGATGCCTAATCGACCATACAAAGAATGCCCTGGCACAGCAGCCATTCTCTCTACGACTTCTTTCTGAAGCATAAAATGCATATCTTTCAGATGCTTGATATTGTCGAGCAGGTGGAAGATCAAAGGTGTCGAAATATTGTAAGGCAAGTTACCAACAACGCGCAGAGGGTGCTCTTCATCAGCTAAAGCATTAAAGTCGAACTTCAGTGCGTCAGCCTCATTAATGTTGAAATCAGGGTAATTAAAGAATTTGGTACGCAGAACCGGTATCAAATCTCTATCAAGTTCAACAACCTGTAAGTTGCCATCAAGCCCATCTAACAGATGCTCTGTTAGTGCTCCAAGCCCAGGTCCAATTTCCACCATGCGGTCACCCGGACGCGGATTAATGCCACTGACAATACGCGCAATAATCGCGTCATCGCTTAAGAAGTTCTGTCCAAAGCGTTTTCGCGCTTGATGACCAACGGGCTTCTTTCGTTGAGCCATATTCGTTTTACCTATTTAAGAATGTTGTTACTGGCTTTGACCATATCTATAGCCATCGAGATCGCGGTACGCAAACTTCCCGTATCGATATTTCCAGTTCCAGCTAAATCTAATGCGGTGCCATGGTCCACAGAGGTGCGGATAATCGGTAGACCCAAGGTTATGTTCACTGACTCGCCAAAGCCTGCATACTTCAAAACAGGGAGCCCCTGATCGTGATACATAGCAAGCACTGCATCGGCGTTTTCAAGATATTTTTGGGTAAACAGAGTGTCTGCAGGTAAAGGACCAACTAACTCGCAAGGCGCATCTTCAAAACTAGCCATGACGGGCTGAATGACATCGATCTCTTCTCGCCCCATATGACCATCTTCCCCTGCATGCGGGTTCAGCCCAGCCACCAAAATACGAGGCTTCTCAACACCAAACTTACCGCGCATATCAGCAAGTAAAATCTCAATAACGCGCTGTAAAGATTCAGGAGTAATTGACTGGGAGACGTCCTTAAGGGGTAAGTGAGTACTTGCAAGTGATACTTTCATATGACGATTAGCAAGCATCATAACAACTTTATCGACGCCACACTTTTCTTGGAGATATTCGGTATGGCCGCTAAAACTCACTCCGGCATCGTTGATCACACCCTTATGAACTGGCGCTGTTACGATCGCAGAGAATTCTCCGGAAAGACAACCCTCGATAGCACGATCGAGAGTTCTAAGCACATAAGCGGCGTTGTTAGCGTCTAAGTGCCCAGCCATAACAGGTTGATCAACCAATACACTACATACAAACGCTTGACCTGAGCTTAACTGGTGTGAGGTATTCGGAACATACTCGACCGCTTCAAACGGCACACCTAACTGCTCAGCACGTTCAACTAGTACTTTAGGATCAGCAATGAAGACTAAAGGTGTAGACCACGATTCTTGTGCTAAAAGTACGCATAGATCAGGGCCAATACCGGAAGGCTCTCCTGGCGTGACAGCAAGATAATGAGCTCGAGTATCGCCCACTTATAAGCCCTCTACGCGAAGCGTTTCATCTTTAAACTCGATAAATGCTTCAGACTTAATTTCTTGCAACCAAATTACGAGCTCTTCCTCGAATTTTCTGCGATAGATCAACTGCCTTGCCTGGTTTTCTTGCACCAAGGCACTTATATCCTGCTGTCGACTATCTTGAACTTGTAAGATATGCCAACCGAAATTAGATCGAAATGGCTCACTGATTTCACCAACCTTCGTAGCGTTCATCACATCTTCGAACTCAGGAACCATTTGTCCAGGGCTGACCCAATCTAAAGCGCCACCATCTATCGCCGACACAGGATCATCCGAATTAGATCTCGCTAGCTCTGCAAAATCATCACCATTGATCACACGCTCGTAGAGCTTGTCGATAATCTCTTTAGCTTGACGATCGCTACGAATTGCACTCGGTGCCACTAAGATATGGCGCACCTTGCGCTGCTCAACCCACTGCTCTGTTCCACCGCGTTTATCTAAAGCGGTTATAATGTGGAAGCCACTTGCCGAACGAATCAACTCAGAAGGTTGTCCCTTCACCAAGTTTGGCAGTACATCGGCCGCAATCGATGGCAATTCATTCTCTTTACGCCATCCAATAACACCACCATTTAATGCTTGGCGGCCATCAGAACGAGCAATCGCAACTTGTTGGAAGTCTGCCCCATTCTTTAGCTCTGCTAACACGGCATCGGCACGTTCTTGCGCAGCTTCTTCTTGTTCAGGCGTAGCATCCTCAGGAACTGAAATCAGAATATGACCGATATAGTATTCTGTTCCTGAACGTTCACGTGCCTCACTGGAACTCAAGAAGTTATTAATTTCCTGCTCTGTCACGCGGACGCGACGATCAACCTCACGCTGCTGCACACGCGACACGAGCATTTCACGACGAATTTGCTCTCGCGCTGCGACATAGGTTTCACCCTCTTTCGCCAGTTGTTGTTGGAATTGCTGTAGGGTCATACCGCTTGAGCTTGCGATGTTGACTAAGGTCTCGTTGAGCTGTGCATCGCTCACACGAATACCTGCTAAGTCAGCTTTTTGAAGCTGGATGCTTTCTAGAATAAGCTGCTCTAGTACTCTTTGATTCATGATTTCTTGTGGAGGTAAACGGGTACCCTGCGCCTGCAAGCGTTGCGTAATTTGGCGCAGTCGTTGTTTTAGTTCTGATTCCATGACGATGTCATCGTCAACAATCACAAGTACACGATCTAGTAGCTCCGGTTCATCGTTTGCATGCACGATATTCGGCATCATTACAGCAAGCGTCAACATTAGAGCGATACTTTGCTGCCACTTCATTTTGATCAATCCAAACATAGTTTTACCTTAATTAATCTCGTCTTCTCGGCGTTGATACCCAGGAATCAATCCGTCCATTTTCGCATCATTAACACCCAAGCCACCCAAGCCACCGAGCTGGAAGCGGAATAAAATCGCATTATCCATTTCACTCGTGTCAGTCAGGTAACGCTGTCCTAAAACTTGTATTCGCCAGCAGCAGCTCGTGTACTCAAGACCCGCCAAGCTGCCTATCGTTCGATGAGAACCTAAATCATAACGCCACTGACCTAGCGCACTCACCTCAGCATTTAAGGGGTAAATAACCGACGTATCACTTTGCTCGATTTCGCCACGTCGAAAGCGGTGCGCTAAATTCAATATCGTATTGCTGTGTTCGCTATAATACGACGCACTCGTCACGCTTTCTTGCGTCTCGTTTTTACTGCTATCCCATAGGTTTGAATAACGGAACGTCCAAAGGTGATCAGGACGTAAAGTGACTTCTGATGCCAATAAGGAATCACCATCTAATACGCGAAGATTCTGAGCTGCACCCACTTTTTGCTCTTCAAACTGTGTGACCTGCCCTAAACTCACACTCAATACATCTAAGCCTCGTTCCCAATCGGTATAACGACTAGTCAAACTTAAGGTCAAACGGTTTTCATCACTCACGCGATCACCACCGGTAAAGCGATTCGCGCGAAACAAGTTATCGTAATTAAAACTCGGAATCGTCGAATCAAAGTTTGGTAGATCGCTCTGATCAACATAATCTGAATATACGTAGTAGATACGCGGTTCGAGGCTGTTTGTGTAGGTTTCAGGCAATATCGTTGGCGTGCGATCAAACGCCATGCCTGCGTCGAGCTCTAAGGTTGGAACAGTGCGAGACTGGTATTTATCCTCTAAACCAGAGTCTTCTAAATAATAGTCGGTATGGTCAATACTCAGTGCTGGCGTCGCATATGCCCAGCTATTACGCAAAGGTACGCTCAATCGAGGTTGATGACGCGCGCGCGAACCGCGCACTCGCTCTGTACCAACTAAGTCATCTTTTTCACGATAGAAATAAACATACTGGCTATTCCAGTCGACATCGAGATGCTGATATGCCTGATAGATATCAAGGTTCAGCTCAGGCAGTCGCTGATATGGTTGCTCCGATGCCAAGGTATTAATATTCAGAGATTTATATTGTTGCAGTAAGGCATCAAAGCGGTAATTTTCGCCGGTGTGGCTCAGCGACAAACGTCTGTCTAGTAGGTCGTCACTCGTGACCTGTAAGCCTTGATCAAGATCATCCAAATAATCATCGTCACTGATTTGGGTATAGCTGAGATAAGCTGAGGTGTCGGTATACACAGTATCGAGCGACCAATCTTGCTCAATACTCCAACCCCAGCGCTCGCCACTTTCATCAAAATTACCAAGTGCTGCCTGATCTTTGATATAGGCCTTATCTTCGTCGATGTATCCGGTAGTCAGCGTTGTTTCTTGCAGTGCACTTTTGTATCGAAACTCAGCTTCTTCATAAGCGCCGCGCCCACCAATCCAATTAGGCGTAATAGTCGCATCGTAGTTTGGCGCTAAGTTCAGGTAATACGGAGCCGAGATATAAAGCCCCGACCCTACGTTTGAGGTGCCGATCGTGGGATATAAAAAACCTGATTTTCTACGCTCATCAATCGGGAACGTAAACCAAGGAACATAAAAGACTGGAACATCTTTGATGGTAAATCGAGCATGACTTGCCGTACCGAAACCTTGCTCTTGATCTAATTCAATCTCAGACGCATAAAACGACCAATCAGGCTCTTCACCATTACACGTCGTAAAACTGCCGTCTTCAATACTTAGAAGCGTCTCATGTTTTTGATCAATCAGTTCGGCTCCACCACGGAAACCCGTATCAGGATCAATAAACTTGGCGTTATGAAGTTTCGCACTTCCCTCGTTCAAATCAACATCCGCGGAATCGCTCGTCATATGCATTTGCGGGCCTTGAATAACAATATGGCCTTGCATGGTGGCTTGGTTCTGCTTTTGATCGATAACCGCCGCGTCACTTCTTGCGTAATAGCCCTCTCGAATAATCTCTACCTGGCCTTCTAACTCCAAACGATTATTCTCTTTGTACTCGACATAATCAGCATGCACAGTAACAGTTGGGTCGAACGATAGATCACCCAAACTCTCACCCATAGCTTGAGGATAAAGCACAGGAATTTCAGGTGTTGCACAGGCTGAATTAGCGGAATCTGCCAATGTCGTTTCTACATGCGCTAACATCATCGATGTTACGCACATCGACACAAAGAAGCTCGGACGCTTCAAACTAAAAGGCATGTAGAACCTCAAATAAAACTAGGCAAAATACGAGGGAGGGTTTGAATGCGCAAATGATAAACCTTGGCACCTTTGATGTCATTTAACTTTTTGATTAGGATGCTTGGCCTGAGCGTTACAGAATGAGCAAAACATAGCGCAAAATATAAATATCACACGCTCGATTCGGACATTCAAATCATGCCTCAAAGAATTCAGCTTCTTGAAAGCTGGCTAAAGACACAACTATCTCCACAAAACGCTCAAGACATCGAACTGACACCCGTTGCTGGGGACGCCAGTTTTCGGCGTTATTTCCGCGCAAGTCATGCTGCAGAGCAAAGAAGCTATATCGTGATGGACGCACCTCCAGAAAAAGAAGACTGCACGGCTTTCATTCAAATTACACAGCAATGGCGCGCTCAAGGAATTCGAGTTCCCGAATTATTTGCACAAGACTTAGAAAATGGCTTTCTGTTACTTGAAGATTTTGGTGACGTACAGTTCTATGGATGTGTTGCACAACAAGACAAAACAACGCAACACCGCATCTATTCATTGGCGCTCGATGAATTACAACGCATTCAAACATTGCCAAACAACAAGACACTGCCAAGTTACGATGAAGCGCTTTTGCAGCGCGAATTAGATTTATTCAGTGACTGGCTCATCGACTCAGCTCTTTCAATCGCCTTAACTCCAGAACAACTTACTACTCTGAAAAACGCCCAAGCCCTTTTGATAAAAAGTGCGTTAGAGCAGACACAATGTTTGGTGCATCGCGACTACCACTCACGAAACATCATAATGCAAGGAGATCAAGTGGGCATCATTGATTTCCAAGACGCCGTATTCGGTCCAGCCACATACGATTTGGTTTCACTTTTGAAAGACTGCTATATCAAGCTTGATCAAGACTTAGTCGAGCAGCTCATGACAGAATTTGCAGGCACTCATTCAACACTCACAAACATTGCCCCAGAGCTTTTCAAAAAGCAGTTTGATTTGATGGGTATTCAGCGCCATATGAAAGCGGCAGGTATTTTTGCGCGACTTGCTCTTCGTGATGGCAAGTATGGCTATCTCAAAGACATCCCAAGAACATTCTCCTACATTGTCGAAGCGTGCAATTCATATGAAGACTTACATGCCTTTGGAGAACTTCTCGAGGAACACATCAAGGAACCTATGCTGACCTTCGTCGAAGCACAATCACAAGAAAATACAGCGTCATGAAAGCAATGATTCTTGCGGCAGGGCTTGGCTCCAGAATGCGCCCACTTACAGACACTTGCCCAAAACCTTTATTGAAAGTCGGCGACAAGACCCTGATTGATCTTCACTTAGAACGACTAGAAGCTCTTGGGATTAAAGACATCGCTATTAACACCCATTGGCTTGGAGAGAAAATAGAAAGTCATATCGATGCGGTTTGGCGTAACCAACTCAATATTCAATTATTCAATGAAGCCTCACTGCTAGAAACGGCTGGAGGCATCCGTAACGCCCTCTCTTTTTTAAATTCAGAGGCCGATACGCCATTTCTGCTGATCAATGGTGATGTCTACACAGAAGCGCCTCTCACGTCTTTATTAGAAAACAAGATCGGTAAAGAGATAAAAGCGCACATCCTTCTGTGCGAAAACCCGGAGCACAATACTAAGGGTGATTTCGGAATCGATAGCACTAACAGCAAACAGATACTCGCCACGCTCATCGCGCCTCTATCACATACTTATTCCGGTATTGGCCTATACCGGCCAAGCATGTTTAAAAATCTGCCTGAAGGAAAAGCGCCCTTGGGACCAATGCTTAAAGAGCTAGCGCAATCTCATCAACTGCAGGCATCAACATTAGATGGGTACTGGCTAGATGTTGGTACACCAAGTCGTCTCGAAACCTTAAGAAATCGACTCGCATAAAACAGGCTTAGTTTTTGCTTTATTTTGACAAATATTTCTTTTTGTCAAAATGCTGTCATATCACTGGAGCAACGACCATGTGGCTAAGTCTACTGAGCATCTTTATTTTTATTGTTTTGTGCTCGATCTTTATTATCGCAACACTTTCATGGAAAGAAGCGAAGTCCGCTTACACCGAGCTGCGTCAGGATCACGCAGAACTTGAAGCCGACGAGCAACAAGCACTCATACAAATCGTGGCATTTTCTAAGCTTTGGTTTCGCAAACAATTCAATTTTATCGATCGCGAACTCATCAATATGTCGCCAAGTTTATTGCGCACAGGACTCATCGCTGTGCGTGAGGAATACGGAGAAGACGAATTGCAAAAAACCCTTCAATGGCAGCTAAAATCAGCCATTCAAGCTCGAAAGCAGCATATCAATAAGTTGGAACTTCTTAATACAAACTTACTAACTATTGCTATATTTGTAGCAGTCATGACGCTCATCGGACAGCTTCAATTCATGTCTCTACAAGGAGCTGAATTAGCTCTTGCGCCGCTAACAACATTAGCGTTCGCTTTGTGTGTACAGGGCTTTGTTTGCAAACCTTTGATTGAACGCTTGTATCGTCAAATGGAAATACATCATGACGCCTTAAATATTCACGCTGAAGGCATCATGATGATTAGCCAAGGCCAAACGCCGGCACAAATTCGATCCGTGCTTGAAGCCATGACAAACGGGCTCGATCACATCAAAGGGCCTGTCAAGCCGGCAAACAAAGTAGCTAAAAAGCCTTCAAGCTTTATTTTCCCAACACGTAAAGCTTCCTAAAAAATAACATGAGCATCGCGATCGATTCAGCACGTTTCAGCTTTCATGCTAGAACTAAAACCAGCGACAACAGCATCATAAACCTTGCAGCGCTATCGTTAGTTGTCTGCTTGATCATCTACCTGAGCTCAATCAAATCAAGCTTGGTAAATGAAGATGCCACGCATGCTGCTCCAACCGTAAGCGACCAGTCTATAAGTAAACAGCTTGCAACACCGGCGCCCGATATATCAAAGCTATTAATTGAGCGGACGAGCTCATACAACTTAAGCCACTATGTAGAAATACAAAAAAATGCGCCAACACCCAAAGTAGTGATTGATAGTGCTTTGCTATTCTCTGAAGGGGCGAGTGCATTGAATCGCTCTGCAAGCACAGCATTCCAAGATTTGTTTGCCGATTGGAATTCGGATCAGAACGTCGAGGTGTTTGTTCTAATGAGGAAGAATGTTCAAAACGAATACGTGCATAATCAAATGCATCGCTCCCTAGAGAAGGAGCGCGCAAACGCTATAAACGCGTACCTCTCTGAGCTAAACGTAAACGCACGCGTTTCGTTTGAAGGTATATCCGCGCAGCAAGCCGGCGCTCGCTAGAAAGATAAATAGACAGATAGGAAATATTCAGACACAAAAAAAAGGAGGCTTAGGCCTCCTTTTTCGTTTTGACTACAGATTAAGCTGCAGCTTCTGCTTTCTTAGCAGGCGCTTTTTTCGCTGCCGCTTTCTTAGCAGGTGCTTTCTTAGCAGCAGGCTTTTTAGCCGCTGGTTTCTTAGCAACTGGAGCTTCTTTTTCAAACTTAGCAATCAAATCTGCTGCGAATGAACCAACAGTTTTGTTTACTTCACGCGCTTTGTCAGAAGCGATTGCCAAGTACTCATCGTGCTTAGTCTTAACGGTTTCTACGTTGTAGTACTTCTCAGCATAACCGAAAGACGCACCAGCAAGAGCCTTGTATTGACCTTCAACTGCGTCGATTGCTTTTGCTACAACTTCTTGAGCTTGTTCTTGGTAGTTTTTGATATTCGCCATGATATTTTCCTCGCTTATTAAGCATCCCTAGATTTCGTAATAACAAGGCAGTCTCGTTTTTTCGAGCAACTCCCTAAGTTGAAGACAGAGTAACAAGCAGGTTTAGAATAATCATACTAAGTTTTAGATTATTCTCTTACCATTCAAAAAGAACCCATTTAGGCACTAACATTTGTGAGCGTTCTTCACGAATCCAGCCCTCGCCATCGGCAGGAACTAAGTAATACTCAGAGCCAACTTTTGGCACGACTTTGATCTCTTTTAATATGCCATTTACACGATACTCGTAGAACGTTTTATCCTCTTCTTCTCGAATCACGATATCAGGCTGCTCACCAGTCGCTAAGTCTTCCGCACTAAGATGTGGAACCGAAAAAGAAGCCAACATAATTGCAGCGACTGCACAGAATTTTAATAGGGTTTGCATAATAAGTTCTCGAGAGGAAATTAACTCAAAGTGTAGATGGAATTGAGGTTTAAGCTTGGCACGTTTTTCCTTACTATAGCAAACTTTCCCAACGACTTATTCAGACCAATTTCATGACAACATCGGCACCTACCGTTCTCGTTGACGGTTCATCTTATTTATTCCGCGCGTATCACGCGCTTCCTCCGCTCAACAACTCAAAAGGACAACCCACAGGCGCAATCAAAGGTGTCATCAATATGATGAAGCGTCTGCAAAGCGATTATCCTGACTCTAAGATCATTGTTGTCTTTGATGCCAAAGGAAAAAACTTTCGTCATGAAATGTATGAGGACTACAAAGCCAATCGTCCCCCAATGCCGGACGACTTACGTTCCCAAATTCAGCCGATTCACGACATTATTCAGGCTATGGGATTACCGCTACTCGTTATTCCGGGCGTTGAAGCTGACGACGTCATTGGCACATTAGCAAAACAAGCTACAGACACGCAGCATGATGTGGTTGTATCGACCGGCGATAAAGACATGGCGCAACTTGTCACGCCGCATGTCACGCTGATGAATACAATGACCAACACCTATATGAATGAGGAAGGCGTCGTCGAAAAATTTGGTGTTAAACCAAATCAAATTATCGATTACTTAGCGCTCGTCGGCGACACGGTTGATAACATTCCTGGTGTTCCAAAATGTGGTCCAAAAACTGCCGTGAAATGGTTGGGGCAATATGAAAGCTTAAAAGGCGTGATGGAAAACGCAGATAGCGTGGGCGGAAAAATTGGAGAGAATCTCCGTAATGCCTTAGAACTGCTGCCACTTTCTTATGAACTTGCGACCATTAAATGCGATATCGAACTCGAGCAAAATCTAGGTGATATTACGCAAGAGTCACCAAACCTAGATGCATTGCGTGAGTTATATACCGAGTTTGAATTCAAATCTCTTCTAAACGCTCTCGACGCAACGGGTACCCCCTCTGAAGGATCTGATTCAGAAAACAAGGCGCCAGCCGTCGAGGTAAAAAAAGAATACGACATTGTGCTTGAGCAAGCACAGTTCGATGATTGGCTTGCACGCTTAAAGGCTGCACCATATTTTGCATTCGATACCGAAACAACCAGCCTTGATTACATGCAAGCACGCGTTGTTGGCGTTTCATTTAGCTGCGAAGCCGGAAAGGCCGCTTACGTTCCGTTTGGACATGATTATCTCGGCGCACCGCAACAATTAGATCAAGATGCAGTACTCGCAAGCTTGAAACCCTTACTTGAAGATCCAGCTGTTTTAAAGCTTGGTCAAAATCTAAAGTATGACCGCAATGTGCTGTTGAATCATGGCATCACACTCGAAGGTATTGAGCACGATACCATGGTTGAGTCTTATGTATTGAACTCGACCGGCTCGCGCCATGATATGGATACCTTGGCAGAAAAATATCTAAATCGAACCACTATTCACTATGAAGATATCGCGGGAAAAGGCGCGAAGCAGCTTACCTTTAATCAGATTGATATAGAGAAAGCTGGGCCTTACGCAGCCGAAGATGCTGACATCACTTTGCAACTTCACGAAGCTTTGTTCCCGCAATTATCAGAAGAAAAAGGTTTACTGTCTGTCTACCAAGAAATTGATAAGCCACTTGTTCGCGTGCTTTCTAACATCGAACGTCGCGGAGCAAAGGTCGATGCGCACAAGCTTGCACAACAAAGCCAAGAGTTAGAACAACGCATTAGCGAGCTTGAGAAAGAAGCCTATGAGCTTGCTGGAGAAGAATTCAACTTGGCTTCTCCCAAGCAATTACAAGCCATCTTCTTTGAAAAGCTTGAATTGCCGATCATCAAAAAAACGCCGAAGGGCCAACCATCGACGGCAGAGCCGGTCTTACAAGAGCTCGCTCTCGATTACCCTCTTCCAAAACTGATTTTAGAGCACCGCAGCCTTGCGAAGCTCAAATCCACATACACGGACAAACTTCCGCAACTGATCAATGCTAGCACTGGGCGCATTCATACGTCTTACCACCAAGCAGTTACGGCCACCGGACGCTTATCATCAAGCGACCCAAATCTTCAGAACATACCGATTCGTACCGCTGAAGGACGCCGTATTAGGCAAGCATTTGTTGCAGAGCAAGGCTATAAGCTCATTGCAGCCGACTACTCTCAGATTGAACTGCGCATCATGGCCCACCTCTCTCAAGACAAAGGTTTGTTAGATGCTTTCGCTCACGGTGCTGATGTTCACAAGGCAACTGCGGCAGAAGTATTTGAAGTAGCGCTCGAAGAGGTCACTAGTGATCAACGACGCAAGGCAAAAGCCATCAATTTTGGCTTGATATACGGAATGTCTGCCTTTGGTCTAGCTAAGCAGATCAAGGTAGAGCGTTACGAAGCTCAAGATTATATTGATCGTTATTTTGAGCGTTATCCAGGCGTGCTCGATTACATGGATCGTATTCGCAAGCAAGCACATGATGATGGCTATGTTGAGACCGTGTTTGGTCGCCGTTTGTATCTTCCTGATATCAACGCGCGTAATAAAATGATGCAACAAGCAGCCGAGCGAACCGCGATCAACGCACCTATGCAAGGAACCGCTGCAGATATCATCAAACGCGCAATGTTAGATGTTGAAACCGCACTAGCCTCTAGTGAGCTTGATGCGAAGATGATCATGCAGGTACACGATGAACTCATTGTCGAAGTACGAGAAGATCAAGTCGAAGAGATTGCAAGCTTACTCAGTGAGCTCATGATGGGCGCAGCAAATCTTGACGTGCCACTGATTGTCGAAGCGGGAATTGGCGACAGCTGGGATGTAGCGCACTAATTACTGATCAAACGCTCAGATGCAAAAAAGGCAGCCAACTGGCTGCCTTTTTTGATGAAATCTCATTTTAAAGCTGATAGTTCACACGAACTAAGCCCGGTACGCCAAACAGTTCGTCATTACTATAAACCACAGGGACAATATCAACATTCAACTTCTGATCGTAAGCCCAACGCACACCTAAAGTATAAGTATTATCGGTGTTATCCGCGGTTGTCATTAAGGCTTCAACACCTGCAGAAAACAACCCCGCTTGCGTATCAATAATGCCAACATATGCACCGACATCTAGCTCCAAAAAGTTATCGTCTTTCTGATCACCATCTGCATATACAAAACGTGGAGCAATGGTAAATGTTCCCGCATCAGCATCAACAGTGAAGGCTGCGCCAAGTTTTAAATTAGATTGATCGAGCACTGTCTGGCCTTGCTCATTCTCTAAATCAGTATGCGAAAACGCACCGATCACACTCCATCTAAATGGATGCGCTCCACTCTCATCGAGCGTTAAGTCAGGCATTGCATATTTCAACATTACTTGGTTTTCGTCATAGCTATTTAGGCCGCTATTCAGAATCAATTCTGCTCCTGGCAAACCTAATCGAACGCCACCACCCGCATTGATATTGTCTGATCCTGAGTGCAATTCGATAGACGCCTCACGATGATCTGCAACCGTTCCATGCTCGATATAAAAGCCTCTGGTTGGCTCGTTGTAATTCGCGCGAACATTTTCTTGGGCGTGAGAAATATGGGAAAAACCTAATGAAGCGACCATTGCTGTCGCAGAGATAAATGCAATATGCGCTCGCATCGCAACCTCCATGCAATTATGTAAAAAGTTAAGAAGTGAATTCGGCGATCAATCCAAAATAAAACGTAAGCCAATGCCCTCTTCTGTTCTGCGCATGATTTCCATATTCAGAATCGGGGCATCACCTGTTAAGCCTTGAACTTGCCCTTGAATCACAGTACCAATGGCAGGCATATCAGAATTATCCGTGAGTAGGAAAACCCCTCCATCAGAGATATCTTTGGTTGAGGCGACAACCTCTCCAAAGCTCTCATGAGAGATTTTAACTCGCGCTTTCATCGGGATTCTTGGGTGACGTCGGCTATCAGACATAAGGCTCTACATATTTGTTTATTAGTATTTATATTACCCGCAGCATATTAACGAAGCACCCTGTGCTTTCCTAGCAAATCGGCGCTCGCAGGCTATACGGTTTGTTAAGAAAGTTAGAGCATAGACTTAGGAAGACTTAATACCAAAACCATGCTCTCTACCGCCCTATATAAGTTCAAATCTATATCTCCAGTTTGTTTATATAAGGGAATCATAAGGAATGTTATCTCTTAGAAATAATAAATGTATAACTAAGTTGATAAGCAATTGCATCACTAGATATAGTCAGGTTTGTAAATTCTATAATTAAGACAGCGCCAATTATTTTGTTCTATGCATAGAGACAAAACCATCCAGTGCTAAATCAAAGTTTTTAAAACGCAAGAAGTGACTCAGAGAAATGAGGGCATATTAAAATTTTATCCGACATACTATGAAGCCGGAGCTCTCACCTAAAAAAACTCAAACTGGGGCGCAACGGACACTACCCTTTAGCTCCAGAACAACATTATCTTCAGGGGGAACATCCAATTCTGTGTTTTTTATTATTTGTTCCAATATTTGGGGTTTGTGTAAATAAAAGCCTTGCGCAAAATCGACACCAATTTCTTTTAATTTTTCATGAATAGGTGCACTAGTAACAAACTCTGCGATAGTCTTCAAACCAATGGTATGTGCGAAACTGTTAATTGATTTGATCATTGCATAGGAGAACTCATCTTCATCGATTTCTTTCACAAACATGCCATCAATTTTAATGTAGTCAATCGGCAGATTCTTTAGATACTGATAAGATGAGAGCCCCGTTCCAAAATCATCCAGAGCAAAGGCATACCCTTCGCATCGTAACATGGCAATGAACTCTTGAGTTTTCTCAATATTTTCAATAGCAGCAGTTTCTGTTATCTCAAACGTAATTTGCTCAGGTTTAACGGTATATTTGTGGGCAAGGGACAAAATAAAATCACCCAACTTCCGATCGGAAATTGACTGCCCTGACAAGTTAATTGCCACATGCATATTTGGTGTAAGTTGCGAAAAGACCCGATCGATTACCCAGCGATCTATTTTCGGCATTAGCTTTGAACGCTCAGCCACTGGTATAAATAAACCGGGAGGAATGTTCTCACCATCCTCCGATTGAAGGCGCAGGAGCGCTTCGTAATGGCATCGATTATTGCTGTCGTTTACAGGGCTGATTCTCTGAAACATCAGAAAAAAATGATCGTTCGCAATAGCCTCATCTAAAATACTTAGCAAATTCCTATCTTGCATGAATAAGGCATACTCACTTTTTGATGAATCCATGACATGAATACGATTTTCATTATCGCCTTTTGCATAACGGCACGCCGCGTCGGCGCCGTTAATAAGTTGGCTGACATCAGAATAAAGTGCCTTATCAATTGGAGCGATGCCAGCCGATAAGCTCACACTTAATGCTCGGCCTAGGTGAACTAAATTAATCTTTTCTACTTTTTTTAGAATAAGATTAACAATGTCTTGTGCTTTGCTAAGTGAACAATCTTCGAGTAACAATGCAAATTCATCGCCACCTATTCGTGCGACCGAGTCTCTATTTCTGACACAACTTAAAATAATCGTAGATACTTGTTTAAGTATTTCATCGCCTGCTGAATGGCCAGCCAAATCGTTGACTAGCTTAAACCGATCTAAGTCGATAAACACGACCACACTAGTCTTAGTGCTCTCAAGCGAGCTTTGCAGAACAGTATCAACGCGTCTCTCGAAAGTCTGTCGATTTAATACTTGCGTAAGATGATCATGGGAATTTTGATGCATCAATGCCTTCTTTTCAGTTCGATCCTCAATGATAAGGAGCGTACCGTGTAACATACTTTTGCAAGTTATAAACAATTCTAAGTCATTCAGCGGACTACTGCATGGATGCGAAAAATGCCGCCTTTTCCGTGACAAAATTAGTTTTTCAAATTTATCTACGACCTCAGGAATACTTGCCTTTAAAATTTGATAGCTTTCATCCACAAAATTTGAAGGAAGCGCATCTTCAAGACCCAAGAACTCCAATGCTCTCGCATTGATAATTTCGATCTCTTTTTGGTGTGAAATAACAATAATTCCAAACGGCACCGCGCCAACAATGCTTGACAATTGCTGCCTTAACGTAGATGTTTGATTTAAATTAGCATGCATATTTCCCTCGAACCACTAGCAGTGTCGCATCATCATCATCAAGAGCAGACAAATCAAAAAGAGATCTCGTTTGTTGATCAAGTGATGTATTACGTTCCATGTTCAAAATATTGGGTAAACTAATGCCATCGGAATGTATTAGAACCGTAGTTTCAGTTCGTCTTGGAAAGACCTCAACCAGCGAACCATTGGTAACCACCTCACCGTTCAATAAAAAAAGGCTTGGATCAATCGGCTTCCTTTGGATAACCTCAGAGCCAACATAAAGCCCAATATTTCCGCATCTAATCACTTCAAACCGGTCAGGAAATACTTTCATCAACAACGTTTGCGATAAATACTTCCCGTTGTTTTCCCTGAGTGCAAGCTGACATTTTTGTAGCAGAGTATCAAGCGAATCCATGTAATTACTTTCAACAACCGTCTTAAATATTGACGCATAAGACGAAGATTGGGCACCAAATTCTCTAAAGTCTGACAAAGCTACCAGCAGATTTTCTGCATGAAAGGGCTTAATTATGTATTGATCATGATTGAAAAAAGCGTTCACCGCAGGGAAAGATTTTACCGAGACTTCGGTATCATCAAGCACAGGTTTCAAAAAATGTCTAAGCGTAATGGAGGTGCCGGTCAGGTCACTCTTATTAAATATAAACTCCTCGACACTCCGAGCTGCAGCGCCCAAACCCTTACCAATACTTGGCTCACTGTGCGTTGAAAAACCGTCAACCATTGCTGCATCGATATCTGGAATACCAGTCCCTGCATCCTCTATGGTAATTTCAATTCCTTTTCCCGCACATATCGTGCGTATTGATGCTTTTCCCGGTAGGGCATATCGAATAACATTAGTGGCAATTTCCGCAACAGCAATTGATATCATGCCAACTTCGTACCGAGAAAACCCTATTGCTGAGGCCATCTCTCTTGAACATTTTGCTACCGCGTATGCATCGGAAGGAATTAAAATATCCAGGCAATAACTAACCAGGCCTGATGCATTCAATTTATCGTTCACAGCTAGCTTATTTTGACAACTTGATAGCCTGTTAAAGCATGTGCCTGAGAAACTGCCTCCTTAAGGTCGCGAACAATTTTCAAACCGACAAATTGAACCTCGGCGGCAACCATAGTTCTAGCAAGCGAGCCATTAATGCCACAAAAGATGAGGTCTACACCAACTAAAGTGAGTACCTTACTAAGACTTATCAGATGCGCGGACACAGCCGAATCAATCGCATCAACATTCATTAAATCGACGATTACTATTTTTGATTGAAGCTCATTACATTTTTGAGTTGTGAGATCAGTGATCTGAGCCATTCTTGCTGAGTCTATCGACCCAAACAATCCCGTGTAAAGCACATCTTCGATAATCTCAGAGACCACCATCGGTACTTCACCGCCGATTTGCTTCCGACTTACTGCAACTTTCTCTATTGACATCCTTCTTCCTTTTTATCGTTATTACTTCTTGAATTGTAGAGTAGTATAAAAATCAAACAATAAAAGCTAAAAAAATAATGACGAAGTAACTCCAACGAGGCGTTAGGACTGAAAAAATAAGATAACTTAAATCCCAACAATGATGGCACTACAAAGAAATTAACTCGCTGCCTAACTATTAAAATTGGGCGATTTATTAGAAAATATAGCATCGATTGCCATTGAAAAGACGCATGAAAAACATGTACGTGATCAAAGTTAGTGATGTACTAACTGATTTCAATACCAAGTTTCGATCATCATGACATCTCTCAGAATGACATCATTCTAAACGAATATATCCGTCAATATTGTATTTAGAACCCTTATCTAGAGACGATCTAGTTCATTATGTATCAACACCACACATTGCGAGGCAAAAAGCATTTTAGGGCCGACATTAATCTTCTCTGTACCTAGGCGCTTCAAACTATTAAAGCTCTTCTTGGGCATCGGAATGTGGTCCGTCAAAATGAAACAAGGATTTTCTTTGAAGTCCATCGTACGTATCGAATTTCCCTTAACATCCATCATATATAGCTCATTAGTCTTAGCGAGCTCTTTGATTAATTTTTCAAAACTCATGGTTTGAACGGAAATACCTGCTTCTACCTGCTTGAACCTCTCTTTCTCCATACCAGCAGACATCTTTAAAGCCTTAGCAATTTTGTCGAGTAATGCAGCTTCGTGAAATCCGCCAATGTTACTCAGTTCAGATGAGGTAAATGTAACAGTCCGAGAAAAATCCTGCGTACTTTCAAGCACCAAATGCACAACAACATCATGGCGGTGAGACTTGGCAACGAACATTGCATTCATTAAAGTATGGGCGAGAATTTCTGTGTGGGCATCTTTTCCAACGCCCGCCAAAAATTTATTAGCATCGGTAGGAGCTGCACGAGCACGAAGAATAAAGGTTTTCATCAAAGCGTCTCTAGAATTATGATTCCAGATTGTAGCGTGACTCTAGATTATCCTGAAATAGCTAGTTGGCTATCATGCTCTGTGTCCTGATAAAAAACACAACGAAAGCAGGGTCAGAACCTTATCAAAATAGCCAGACCTACTATTATTGCAACTAATCTACACTGG
>NZ_LWFH01001299.1:0-1051 GCF_001635725.1 Oleiphilus sp. HI0066 | reverse complement strand
AGAGGGAAGTTGTAATAGGCCATATTACGAATATGCGCCCCAGAATCTGCAAAACTAATTAACAGGCTTTTTTCGCTTACTAACTTCTCTAACTTTGAATGCCTATAGTTTGCGATCACGGTATGCCAGCGCAACTGCGTTCCATATTCGACAACCAAATCAAGAAACACATCAACAGGATGCAGAGAACGCTGCTTTGCGACCTGCCCGAAACTCATACCTTTTAAGCTCTGATCTGGGCACTCAACAATCGTTGCGTCATTGAAGTCTCGCTGCCAAACACGAGGCCCCCATTTTTTGTCATATTCTTTTCGGAATCTTCGTCGATACCCTTCATCTTTCATTAAGATATTACGCTCAACTTCATCTCTTAAATGCAAGGCTGCCTCACCTGCACCAAACTCTTCAAAAATAACTAAGTCGATGCCATCGGCATATACCTCAAACGGGTTGGGTAAAGATTGCCAACGAAAATCAGCTTTACCTAGCTTATTGATCAAACGTGTAATTGGCGCAACAACCGATACAAGCATTGGATTGGCTTTCAAATCCATCAAAGAAATCAAGGTTGTCTTGAGTGGCTTTCTGAAAAATAGCCCCATACTTTCCCAGAAGAAAAGGAACATATTTACCTTTGTGACGATGTTGGGTGCGCCTTGATGAATCGCATCATACTTACGTAGCACAGCATTTAGACGACGAAATTCTTTCCACTTAGCATAGGTCGAAGGCAGTGAAGCGCTACGATAACGATCTCCATCTAACTTGTCCCAAGACGTCGTCATGGCTGACATACCTAGCAAACCGTGTTTCAAGGCGTCATCCAGCATGGATTCCATCTTTTGATATTCATGCTCTGAAATATCTGCGTTGCGATCTACTGCACGCCCCAAACCTAAGACAGCAGCCCTAATTTCAGAATGACCAATAAAGCTACTAATGTTTGGCCCTAGAGGATGCTGTTCTAGAAATTCAACGTACTCACTACGTTGGTCCAAGTTTTCTTTTCCTTCAACAAGGGAAGAACATGTTCTCTGGGAACAGACTCAAC
>NZ_LWFH01001298.1:0-871 GCF_001635725.1 Oleiphilus sp. HI0066 | reverse complement strand
CCCATTTGCTTGGGGTTAAACAGATTGTCAGGCAGCTTTCCTCTGTACTGGCACGAACTTATAAACTTGGAGAACAGTTGATGATTTACGCAGGTAAAGCCATCACGGTTAAAGAAATCGACGGTGGGTTCGCGCAGTTGAACTTCGACCTCGAAGGCGAATCCGTAAACAAATTTAACCGGCTGACTATCGAAGAACTAGGCGCAGCAGCAGAAGCACTTAAAGGTGCAGATGTTAAAGGTCTAGTTGTTACAAGTACTAAAGATGTATTCATCGTTGGTGCGGATATCACAGAATTCACTAGCTTGTTTGCAGGTCCTGAAGAAGAACTTATCGCAAACAACTTGAAAGCAAACTCTGTATTCAATGCGATCGAAGATCTGCCTTTCCCAACAGTAACGGCTATTAATGGCATTGCTCTTGGTGGTGGTTTCGAAATGTGTTTAGCGACTGACTACCGTGTTATGTCGACTAAAGCGAAAGTTGGTCTTCCTGAAGTTAAGCTAGGTATCTTCCCAGGCTTCGGTGGTACTGTTCGTCTTCCACGTTTGATCGGTGCGGATAACGCAATCGAGTGGATTGCAGCAACTAAAGAGCACAAAGCAGATGCAGCTCTTAAGTTTGGTGCAGTAGATGCAGTTGTTGGTCCAGAGAAATTGATGGACGCAGCAATCAACCTTCTTGAACAAGTTAACGCTGGCAAACTAGATTACGAAGCACGTCGTGCAGAGAAAACTAGCAAGCTGAGCTTGAACCCAATGGAAAGCATGATGGTATTCGAAACTGCTAAAGGTTTCGTAGCTGGCCAAGCTGGTCCTCACTACCCAGCGCCTGTTGAAGCGATCAAAGCAATGCAGAAGCACTCGGGTAT
>NZ_LWFH01001297.1:0-1390 GCF_001635725.1 Oleiphilus sp. HI0066 | reverse complement strand
CTGTATAAGTGGCACCCTTGGGCGAGAGTTTGGCAAACGCCAATACTCGGAGAGTTATCCATGCTACTGGCGAACAAGCACGTTTTTCGATGGGAAATGAAGCGCGGAGGAGCGTTGCTAACGACAGAGCAGATAGATCACACTTACTCCCATAAACTGTCACAATGGAAGACTAGATCGACCATTTTGAAATTGTATCGCTCTGCCGATCCACGCAAGTTTTTGGTGTTTCAAAATGACCTTGAGCGCTTATCTGCTCGATGCAATATTGAGGCTGTTTGGGGGCAGAAAGATAAATATGTTCCGAGTTACATGGCAGATATGATGCACGCGCATACGAAAAACATATTGCCGGAAGCGGGGCACTGGGTGCCTTTGGAGGCACCCGAAGAGCTAGCGGCAGTATTGCGTTAAAATTTGGAGCACTCTGCCGTTGAGTTTATTAATTTAAGCATTAAAGCTCAGCGTTGTGGTAGACGTTTTGTACGTCATCTAAGTCGTTAAGCATATCTAAGAACTTCTCAAACATTTCAACATCATCACCGCTTACTGGTGTGGTCGTTTGAGGTACAAATTGAATTTCATCAACGTCGAATTCAATTTCGCCTAGTGCGTCAATGAGCGCTTGTTTTGCTTTGAAAGACTCTGTGTGTGGTGCAAATACGGTAATTTTCCCGTCTTCTGCCTCGACGTCAGTTACGTCCACATCTGCTTCCATGAGGGCTTCTAATACTGCATCTTCATCGTCTCCAGAAAACACAAGAATGGCGCTATGGTCAAACATATGGTTAACGGCGCCTTGTGTACCAATTTTCGCTTTCGTTTTGGTGAAGCATTGGCGAACATCGCCAAAGGTGCGATTTGGATTGTCAGTTAAGCATTCAACAATGACCATGCAATTGCCTGGACCAAATCCTTCGTAGCGTGCTGGAGAGTAGTCTTCACCACCACCGCCTTTTGCTTTGTCGATAGCTTTATCAATAACATGCGTTGGAACCTGATCTTTCTTTGCGCGATCAATTAAGCTACGAAGCGCAAGATTTCCATCGGGGTCGATGCCGCCCGCTTTTGCGACAACATAAATCTCACGACCATATTTACTGTAAACCTTTGTTTTGGCTGCAGCAGTTTTCGCCATTGACTCTTTGCGGTTTTGAAAGGCTCTACCCATTACCAGATTCCTTAACGTTGATCTAAAAGCGGGCTTATTCTACAGCGATTTGAACCGAAACTAAATTTCTCGTCCACAAATTCGCAAACTTCATTCTAAGTGTCGAAATAATTTACATCTTTGATTTCCTGGTCTTTTCCACTTTTTCTTTAATGCATGAAAAACATCACAAAAATATTAGTTGGCCTCAATCATGCTTGTTTATAGCTATTGTTCTTT
>NZ_LWFH01001296.1:0-648 GCF_001635725.1 Oleiphilus sp. HI0066 | reverse complement strand
AGCAGCAAGAACTTCTTCAATTTTCTGCAACAGTTCTTGCTCTTGGAACGGCTTACCCATGTATTCATTTACACCAATCGACATCGCACGATCTCGGTGCTTTTGGCCCGTTCGTGAGGTAATCATAATAATCGGAACATCTTTCAAACGTTCATCGTGGCGTACAAGTGTTGCTACTTCAAACCCGTCCATACGAGGCATCTCAATATCTAACAACATGACATCTGGCTTGGTATCTTGAAGCTGTGCAATGGCATCAACCCCGTCTTTTGCTGTAACGACATCCATACCATTGCGTTCGAGCAAGCGCGTCGATACTTTTCTTACTGTAACCGAGTCATCAACAACCATCACAAGTGGTGTTTCGTTCTGTGTATCAACATTTCCATCAGTATCTAGAACATCCATGACACCTGCTGACTCTTCACGAATCAATGCCGGTAAATCGAGGATCACAACAACACTACCATCACCAAGAATCGTTGCCCCTGAGACGCCATGCACCTCGCTGAACTGCATGCCTAAACTTTTTACTACTATCTCTCGAGAACCCATCAAGCTGTCAACTTGTAACGCCATAGGTTGATCGGTGCCTCGAACCAAAATGACGGGCAATGGCAAAGGCTGACCTTTTAACTTCGGCTGATG
>NZ_LWFH01001295.1:0-1104 GCF_001635725.1 Oleiphilus sp. HI0066 | reverse complement strand
AAGTCTAACAAGCCCGCTAGGCCGACAACGATGTTCAAGCCAAGGCCTAACATCACATAGATAAGTACCAGAGTTGCGAGGTCGATAGAGCCACGGCTCACCATAAACGGCCAAACTAGCGCGATCAAAATGATTGCGAAAGTAAACCAGTTTTCTAATTTTGCTTTCTTCGCCGGTTCTAGTGATTGATAACCGGTATTAAAACTTGGTTTAGGAATGTGGCTAAATAATCCAGTGAACTGGTCTCTGAATAATTGGAAGAAAAATACGATCGCAACGGCAGCACCGATATACATCCAAGTCGTTGGCCCCGCACCTTCAATAGACATTGAAGTGCCGCCTGTAACCAAGTTGAGGCCCAGTAAAGGGAAGGACACGATTAAGGTGATGATTGCAGTAAATACTGCATGACTGAAATTCGATTTCATTAGACTTTCTCAACCTCTTGTTTGCCTAGTAAGCCAGTCGGCTTAAATAAGAGGATTAGAACGAGAAGACTAAATGACACGGCGTCTTTCCATTCTGAGCTAATATACGCTGCAGTTAAGCTTTCCGTTAAACCTAGAATAATTCCGCCGAGCATAGCGCCAGGAATGCTCCCAATGCCACCAAGTACCGCTGCGGTAAATGCTTTCAGTCCGGCAATAAAACCAATATGTGGATTGGCAACGCCGTAATAAAGGCCAAGTAATAAGCCCGCGACAGCCGCTAAAGAAGCGCCAATGACAAATGTTGCAGAGATCACTCGGTTAGTATTAATGCCAAGCAGATTTGCCATCTTGATGTCTTCAGCAACAGCGCGACATGCTCGTCCCATTCGTGACTTAGAAATAAATAATGTGAGTGCCGACATGCAGATAAATGTCGCTATAAAAATAATCAGCTGCATGTAAGACAGAGATGCTTGGAAGTTTTCAGTACCGAAAGTCCAACCGCCACTAATCATAGGAGGAATCGCAACATCGCGAGCGCCTTGCGCATTCACTACAAAGTTTTGTAGAAAGATAGACATACCAATTGCAGAGATTAAAGGAATTAATCGATTCGCTCCGCGCAGAGGTCTATATGCTGTTCTTTCAATCGCCCAGCCGAAAGAACTCGATA
>NZ_LWFH01001294.1:0-1268 GCF_001635725.1 Oleiphilus sp. HI0066 | reverse complement strand
CCAGAGACAGTTTCAACGGATTACGATACTTCAGACCGTTTGTACTTCGAATCTATTACGCTTGAAGACGTACTAGAAATTATCGAACTAGAAAAACCGAAAGGTGTGATCGTGCACTACGGTGGTCAAACACCACTTAAGCTTGCGCGTGGCCTTGAAGATGCTGGTGTGCCGATTATCGGTACTAGCCCTGATGCGATTGACCGTGCTGAAGATCGTGAGCGTTTCCAGCAAATGATTCAGCGTTTAGGGTTGAAGCAGCCAAATAACGCGACAGTACGTAGCCTTGAAGAAGGTATCGTGGCAGCGAATGAAATTGGCTATCCATTGGTTGTTCGTCCATCTTATGTACTTGGTGGCCGAGCGATGGAAATCGTCTACAAAGAAGACGAGCTTGTGCGTTACATGAAAGATGCTGTTCAAGTATCTAACGATAGCCCTGTTTTGCTTGACCACTTCTTGAATTCTGCAATCGAAGTGGATATCGATGCGATCTCAGATGGTAAGCAAGTCGTGATTGGCGCAATTATGCAGCACATCGAGCAGGCGGGTGTTCACTCTGGTGACTCGGCTTGTTCACTACCTCCATATACATTGTCTGCAGATGTTCAAGACGAAATGCGTGAAGCGGTTAAGTCGATGGCTTTAGAGCTTGGCGTTGTCGGTTTGATGAATACTCAGCTCGCTTATCAGGATGGTGAAATTTACGTGATCGAAGTGAACCCACGTGCGTCACGTACCGTACCATTCGTGTCAAAAGCGATTGGTACCTCATTAGCGAAAGTTGCAGCACGTGTAATGGCGGGCAAAACTCTAGAAGAGCTAGATTTTACAACTGAGATCATCCCAGAGCACTTCAGTGTGAAAGAGTCAGTGTTCCCATTTAAGAAGTTCCCAGCAGTTGACCCGATCCTTGGTCCTGAGATGAAGTCTACGGGCGAAGTTATGGGTGTTGGTGAAACCTTCGATGAGGCGTTTGCTAAAGGTTTTATCGCGACAGGTGAAACACTTCCTGCATCAGGTAAGGCATTCTTGAGTGTTCGTGACGTAGACAAAGAAGGTGTTGTTGAACTTGCGAAACTTCTTGTTGAGGGTGGCTTTAGCTTAGTTGCAACGCGTGGTACTGCTCAGGCAATTGAGGAAGCAGGCATGGAAGTTAGTGTTGTGAATAAAGTGCGTGAAGGTCGTCCACACGTTGTTGACGTAATTAAGAATGAAGATATTTCTTTGATCGTCAATACTACGGAAGGGCGTCAAGCAATCAAAGA
>NZ_LWFH01001293.1:0-1273 GCF_001635725.1 Oleiphilus sp. HI0066 | reverse complement strand
AATACATTCAAGCGCTTGTTGCACGTGAAAGTAGGTCTGAATCCGAGCAAACAGAACTCAGTCCAGCAATATTGTTTCAGGTGAGTGAATTGCTCGCTGATAATTTTGATGCTTATCAAAACTATCGGCCTGATTGGATTGATGCTTGGGAGCAGGGTGGTTTTATCGATAATGATAAAAACTTTGGTAGTGGCATTAACAAAGAAAGCGATGAAGCGTGGCAACGCTCACTTTGGTTGAATTTATATCCAGGTATCCCCGTAGATCAGCGACATCATCGTTCCGCACAACTGCAGTCTTTAACTAGACATCTTGCACAAAGCAGTGTAGGTAAAGCAGCACTTCCCAAACGGTTATTTATCTTTGGTTTAGCGGCTATTCCTCCTCAATGGCTACCATTGTTTTTGGCGCTCGGGAAACACATCGATATCCATTTTTTATTTCAGAATCCGAGCAGAGCGTATTGGGCAGATATTGTGTCTGAAAAGAATGCGCTAAAAGAACAAATGAAGGTCGAACAGTCGGCTGTCATAGGTAACGAAGGTGGCGCGATTGGACAAGTCGAAGATCGGCACCCGCTTCTTGCTTCACTCGGCCAGCTAGGGAAGAACTATTTAGCGGAGTTATATCAATACGATGAAGAGAGCGGCTTAACTGAATTTGATGCCGATTTTTATACCGAGAATGATGCTCATTCGGCGCTATGTTTGCTAAAAAACGATTTATTGCATGGACAAATCAATGCTCACGAATTTGATTCAGATGATGAATCTATTCGGTTTGCGAGCTGTCATTCAAAGCTGCGTGAACTTGAAAGTCTGCGTGACTATCTATTAAGCGCTTTTGATAAAGACTCGAGCTTAAGTTCCAAAGACGTCATCGTAATGGCCCCTGACATTCAGTCATATGGGCCCTTAGTGCATGCCGTATTTGGCGAGCCGATAAAAAATAAAGCGGGCCAAACCCAACGTATTCAGTATGGCATATCTGATCATGCATTAAGTTTCGAGCAGCCACTTTTAGAGTCTTTGATTAAAGTGCTTAGTTTTGATCAATCACGACTTGGCGTTGATGAGTTCTTAGAGTTAATGAGCGTCGAAGCCGTGCGTTCGCGCTTTGAGATGGATGATGCTCAATTAGAATGCTTGCAGCATTTGGTAGGTTCCTTAAATGTGCGTTGGGGTTTGTCTGAAAAACATAGAGATCAAGTGTCTGGTGGTGAGCAAACAGGTAGCAATAATACTTGGTTGCAAGGTATTCAGCGTGCGCTCAA
>NZ_LWFH01001292.1:0-1646 GCF_001635725.1 Oleiphilus sp. HI0066 | reverse complement strand
AGAAACGAGTGGTATTGCACTGCGCAGGAATTTGCGCAGATGTTATCAGGTATTGAAGCGACATTTATCAGTCTTCAGTATGGGCTCAGCGATGAAGAACGTGAGGCTTTTAGATCTGAAGGGCTAGAGTTAATAGAGCTCTATGGCATTGACTTGAAAGATGATCAGGCATCACTAGCTCATATCATCTCTCAATTAGATTCGGTGGTGTCTGTTTCCACAGCGATGAGCGAGCTTGCAGGAGCTTGCGGAGTTCCTGTGCTCACATTGGCGATCGAAAACATTCGTTGGTTTATGGCTGAAAAACATGTGTCAGGCTTTTATCCTAAATCGCGTATGTACTACAAGAAAATGTTTGGAACTTGGGATGAGGCTCTTTCTCGTTTACGTTCTGATCTAATTGCTGAGGATTGCGAACGCTTATGAAGGTTGTTGCTTTTATCCCTTTTTGGATGGGGTATCACTCTCAAACCGGTGCACCGGTTAATCGTGCTACCAAAAAGTTAGGCGGGCTACCGCTTATTAATTATAGCCTTAATGTTCTTGCGAGCAGTGAGCTAATAGCTGAGAGTGTTATTTTTTCGTCAAGTAATGAGATTGAAGAATACATAGAAGGGCCTTCATATTCGATCATTAAGCGACCTAAATTTTTAGATGATAATGGTATCTCGATTGAACAAATTATCGAGGAGTTTCTCAAGCTTTCAGATGCTGATGTATTTGTTCTAATGCACCCGAATAGCCCATTTATTCAGCTTGAATCGATTGAAACATGCATTCAAGAGGTTGTTGAGGGCAGGGCTGATTCAGCATTTACTGCACACACATTTAAGAAGTTTTGTTGGCACAAGGGCCGTCCACTTAACTATTCATTGGATTTACCAACACCTCAATTAAAAGACATAGAGCCAGTTATTCTTGAGCAGTCTTCGCTCTATGTCTTTACGCGGTCAATATTTGAAAAAGAACGAAAGCGGGTTGGCGGCAAAGCATATATTCATAATGTTAATCACTTTGAAGGTCATGATCTGATTGAAGATGAAGATTTTGAAATTGCTGAACTGATTGTTAACTCTGGCATGTTTTCAAACCTATCTTGATGTCAAAGGCTGATCCATACATGAGTATTATAAAAACTCTCAACGTTGAATTTGATGGACAAAGCTACCCGATCAATATCGGACGAGGTTTGCTTGAATTATTTCCAGAGCTCTTAGCTGAAAAAACTAACAACAAACAGGTGTTAATCGTTGCAGACTCATTTTTCAAAGACTCGGCTGTAAGTCGCCTTTCAAAAAACTTGGAGTCACATGGGTTCGTTGTTTTTCATTATTTTATGGATGCTGGTAAAGGTAATAAAAGTATCAATGAGGTAATGAAGATTTATGGAATCATGGAAGAAAATAACTTCCCACGTGATGCTACATTGGTAGCCTTGGGTGGCGGTGTAATTGGAGATTTAGCAGGTTTTGTAGCAAGTACTTGGCTTAGAGGAATGAATCTGGTTCATATACCTACATCTCTCATGGCAATGGTTGATAGCAGCGTTGGCGGTAAAGTTGCGATCAACTTTCGAAGAACAATCAATGCCATCGGTAACTATTATCACCCATTGATGAATCTCATTGACCTTGATTTTGTAGACA
>NZ_LWFH01001291.1:0-764 GCF_001635725.1 Oleiphilus sp. HI0066 | reverse complement strand
GGTTGGCCTGATCGACGAGCTAGGCTTTCCATGTATTATTCGTCCTTCGTTTACCATGGGTGGTAGCGGAGGCGGTATCGCATATAACCGCGAAGAGTTTGAAGAAATCTGTGCTCGCGGCTTGGATATGTCGCCAACAAATGAGCTTCTCATTGATGAGTCTTTGATCGGTTGGAAAGAATACGAGATGGAAGTTGTCCGCGATAAGAAGGACAACTGCATCATCATTTGTTCGATTGAAAACTTCGATGCAATGGGTGTTCATACGGGTGACTCGATTACTGTAGCGCCAGCGCAAACACTTACGGATAAAGAATACCAAATCATGCGTAACGCATCGCTTGCGGTACTTCGTGAAATTGGTGTTGAAACGGGTGGTTCGAACGTACAGTTTGGTATCAGTCCAACAACTGGTCGTATGGTTGTTATCGAGATGAACCCGCGTGTATCTCGCTCGTCTGCGCTTGCTTCTAAAGCGACTGGTTTCCCAATCGCAAAAGTTGCTGCGAAGTTAGCGGTTGGCTACACACTCGATGAGCTTCAAAATGATATTACTGGCGGTGCAACACCTGCATCGTTTGAGCCTGCAATTGACTACGTAGTAACGAAGATCCCTCGTTTCACTTTTGAAAAATTCCCACAAGCGGATGCGACATTGACGACTCAGATGAAGTCGGTCGGTGAGGTGATGTCGATCGGACGTACTTTCCAAGAGTCATTCCAGAAAGCTATTCGTGGTTTAGAAGTTGGCTCTTATGGATTTG
>NZ_LWFH01001290.1:0-1111 GCF_001635725.1 Oleiphilus sp. HI0066 | reverse complement strand
TTTGATCAATTCGCCGCCAGAAGGGTACGACATCAGATTGAACGCCAAGGCTTTCAGTTTCTCGCTCACAGATCATGCATGTGGGATCTTTGTTTGTTTTGCTTTCATTTAAACAGGTAGGACAAAAATCCTGATCGCAATGAGTGCAGTGATGGCTAGCAGGGCTAAGAGGGTGATAATGGCAGTAGGACATTATTGACTCCCTCCCAGGCCTATTGTTGTTTCAGCAATATTTGCATAGTGCTGGGATTTTTCTGATTGCTTGCACTTTCCAAAAACAATCGACAGCTTTCGGGCCAGAACATCGAGGTTGAGTTGACTATTTTGTTGAGTGTTGAGCTTCTCGAAAATATCTTCAGCAAGGCTTATATGCTCGTTAGTACAAAGTTTTAATGCCAGCTTGTATTGCTGCTCTTCATTCAGCTGGCTCATGAGGTCTGGTGTGTTCTCGCAGATATTGGCTAACTGGCTTAGATCTCGCTCGTCTCGTATTTTTATATCCATTAAGGTCGCGAAAAATAGAGCATGACCTTTCAATCCCGTTTCTTGAGATAACTTAAAAGCCAGCATGTTGAGCTCAAAGCTTGCCCCGTAATCCTTGTTGTACTGTTTGATACTTTCTACAGCTCTCGTAAATGAGAAGCGGTCTATCTGTTCGTAAATCTTGGCTCTAGCTTCGCGTTCTGGATCGATTTCTTGGTTTTGTTCCACGTACTCTGTATTCACAAGTTGAGGTCGGAAGAAGTAGATCAAACCAAGCAATGCTCCACCCCCAGCAAAGCCACCCGCGTGCGCCATAAAGGCGACATTCGAATGCGGGTTGAGAAAGTAGTCGCTTATCTCTTTGCCGATATACAAGGGAAGGATGAGCAAGGCTGGTGCTCGAAAATATCCAGCAAATACAAAAATCCAATAAAAGAACTCAATTTTGCGCAACCTGAATACACCCAGATACATGGCCATGACACCAGATATTGAGCCTGACGCTCCAACTAGAGAGGTGTCGCTTGAGAGATCCATTACCGCATACAACAGGCCTCCAGCAATTCCTGAAAGCAAATAGAGCAGCAAAAACATCCAACCACCAATGGCTGCTTCAACAGCGAATCCG